>DPJD01000002.1:0-1501 GCA_003543215.1 Erysipelotrichaceae bacterium
GAAGAACGGAATCAACATCATTGGGTTCATGATGATTGGTAAACCAAAGGTTACGGTTTCATTGATGTTGAAGATACCAGGCGCAATGGATAGACGACCGATGTACTGAATTTGTTTTGATTTTGCCAAGAATGACATGATGAATGCCAAGGACAAGGTTGCACCAGAACCACCCAAGTAAATTAGGTTGGAGATGAATTCAGCAGTAACGATGTAAGGAAGATCTGTACCAGCTTGGTAAGCTACTAAGTTAGCTTGAGTAGCTGCCTGCCAGATTGGATTCATAACGGAACCAACGATTTGAGCACCGTGGATACCAACGAACCAGAAAGCAGAGTTCAAGAAGACTGCAACGAAAGTACCGACAGCACCTGTACCCACTGCGAGTAATGGTGTTTGCAATACTGTGAAGATGAAGTCATTGAATGTTAGATAACTTGTTTGCATGAAGATGAAACGTACAACGACCCATAACAAGGTTGTGAACGCTGCAGGAACCAATGCTGTGAATTGAGCAGAGATTGCTGGAGGAACTTGTTCAGGAAGTGTGATGACCAACTTCTTGTTGATGACAAAGTTATAGATTTCAGCAGTAACAACGGCAACGATCATCGCTGTGAATAAACCACGAGCTGCGAAATAGGTAGTACCGTATCCGCCATCAGGTAGTTGATGCAAGATGATGAAGTAGCCTGACAACGCCATAGCCGATGCAGGCAATGGAGTTTTGTCATGGGACTTAGCCAAAGCATAAGAGACCCCGATGACAGCGATCAAAGCGACGATGCCCATCGTAGATGCAAATATAACTGGCCAGTTCCACCATTTCCAGTTTTCACCGAAAATGTTTAACATGAAGTTTTGGTAAGCGTCAACAGGTAATTCAGCAACAACAATCATCATTGATCCAACGATCATGAGTGGCAAAGATAGAACCAAGCCATCACGAATTGACATCAAATAACGATTTTGGGATAAGGTTGCCGCGATTGGTAAGAATTTTTCTTCTAAAAAGCGTGTAAATCCATCCATAATGTGTGTTTTCCCCTTTCGGATATTTATGGAGAGAAGTTTCTTCACTTGCCCAGCGTGAATCTTCTCTAAGGCATAAGCCTCTATTGCTATTCTAGCATAGGCTAATGATAAATCAAGCGTAAAATGTGGTAAATTATGTGAAATTGTATTCGCTTACAACCATAATGTAAGCGGTTTATTCGATAATCTTAAGATATTAACCTTAATTATGTACTATTGTTTGGAAGAATGTCAAAGAACTATCACACAATTTGATTAAGCATGCTTCACTATCCTAACACGTCGAATAACTCGCAATTACGGGGCTTTAAGCTACAAATACAGATAATACTCAGCTCAAATGTCTCACCATCAAGTACTTTTAAATACATTCATTTTATTCAAAGATAGACTTTGCTTATTAATCAACCCAAATAAAAAAAGTCGATTTCTCGACTTTAATTGGGCAATGATTTTAAATTGTTTA
>DPJD01000002.1:1586-185468 GCA_003543215.1 Erysipelotrichaceae bacterium
GCGCAATGGATAGACGACCGATGTATTGGATTTGTTTTGATTTCGCCAAGAATGCCATGATGAATGTCAAGGACAAGGTTGCACCAGAACCACCCAAATAAATTAGATTGGAGATAAATTCAGCCGTAACGATATAAGGAAGATCTGTACCCGCTTGGTAAGCTTGCAAGTTCATTTGCGTAGCAGCTTGCCAGATTGGATTCATAACGGAACCAACGATTTGAGCACCGTGGATACCAACGAACCAGAAAGCAGAGTTCAAGAAGACGGCAACGAATGTACCGATCGCACCTGTACCGACTGCGGTCAAAGGTGTTTGTAATACTTGGAAAATAAAGTCATTGAATGTTAGATAACTTGTTTGCATGAAGATGAAACGTACAACGACCCATAACAAGGTTGTGAACGCTGCAGGAACCAATGCTGTGAATTGAGCAGAGATTGCTGGAGGAACTTGTTCAGGAAGTGTGATGACCAACTTCTTGTTAATGACAAAGTTATAAACTTCAGCTGTAATGATCGCAACGACCATTGCTGTGAATAAACCACGAGCTGCGAAATAGGTAGTACCGTATCCACCATCAGGTAGTTGGTGTAACAAGATAAAGTAGCCTGATAATGCCATAGCCGATGCAGGCAATGGTGTTTTGTCATGAGACTTAGCCAAAGCATAAGCGACCCCGATGACAGCGATCAAAGCAACGATACCCATGGTAGAAGCATTGATAACAGGCCAGTTCCACCATTTCCAGTTTTCACCAAAAACGCTGACCATAAAGTTTTGATAAGCATCTAATGGCAATTCAGCAACAACGATAACCATGGATCCGACGATCATGATTGGTAAGGACAGAACCAAACCATCACGTAATGATGTCAAATACCGGTTTTGGGATAGCGTAGCTGCAATAGGCAAGAATTTTTCTTCTAAAAAGCGTGTAAATCCATCCATAATTGTGTGTTTTCCCCTTTCGGATTTCATAAAAAAAAGTTTCTTCACTGCCCATGTGAAACTTCTTAGAGGTATTTTACCTCTATATCTAGTATAGCATAAAAATTAGAATTTTCAGGTCATTCTGTGAAAATTATGTGAAAATGTATTCGCTTTCACACATAATGTGTTCATTATTGCCCAAATATAAAGACAACTGGTCAAAATACGGCCAATTGTCCAAAATTCATCACATAATCTATTTATGCTTATTTTACTAAATCGAAGATCTTAGCAACTTGGCGCGTACCGAAATGACTGCCCTTCGCCACGATATAAGGTAAATTCTTTTCCTTCAAATACTTTTCAACTTCAGCCTGCCAAACAATCATTTCAGGTGAGATGATTGCGAATTCAGGTGCGAAGTTTTCAATCACTTCTTTGTAATTACTTGGGTGCAATGCCAATTGAACATCAAATGCCAATTCACCTTTATCAAACGCAAGCTTTACCGCTGTCATAAAACTATCCGTTTGACCGGACTTGCGGCTAATCAATACAACTTTTTTCATGTGTTACTCCCTTTAGTACGAACTGAAATTGACGAGTTCGATCTTGTGTTCAGCAATATATTCTTTTGCTTGCGAACCGATCAGAGTTTCTAGTTCATGTACTCTATCAAAATTATAAGTCGAGCACTGAATCAAATCAACATCAATCAGTGCCACATGACACATCAGTTCAACATATTCTTGATCGAGACGTGCATCCAAGACTTTCTTAAACTGATCGAAATTCGTATTTGGACCATAGAAATCATGTACAAATGACACATCACTATCGACTTCACGAACATACTTCATTCCATATTTCTGAGCTAAACGTTTCGTGGCTTCAACGGTTTGTGGAAGTCTGTGTGTGTGATGGTGACCATCGATGTGCGTTGGTTTATGACCAAAAAGTGCAATGTATCGTTCCATCTGTGCTTCATATTCCGCGTATACTTCTTCCACATCCACATCTTGTTTACGGAATAAAACTGAATTCTTTAAGAAATTTCCATTTTCATCCACGATTGTCTTATGCGTATTCAAAAGTGGCTTGCCAGCTGTCAATACCAAATGAATGCCAACACCCAAGTCTGGATTGGCTTTCGCAAGTTCTGCAGCCATTTCAATCGCAGGCATATTCATCATTGCGGTCGTTGAACGTAAGATCCCTCTTTTCAAGGCATCGATAATTCCAAGGTTTACCCCCGGTGTCAAACCAAAATCATCAGAATTCACAATTAATTTCATATTTTCTCCTTGATCAGCTCCAAATATAGGAGCGCTTTATATACACCATCATTATTCACGGTATCCGTCACATGATCGGCGACCGCCTTGACCTCAGGCTGTGCATTGCCCATGGCAATGCCATAGTTCACACCTTCGATCATTTCCACATCATTCATCCCATCCCCAAACGCGATCACATCAGCCATCGTCAAACCCACATGTTTGGCAACGGCTTCAATGCCTCTTAACTTAGATGTCTCGCGTGGGAAGATGTCCACCATATATTCATAATAACGGTGAAAGCTTAGATGCGGAAATGCTTTTTCAAACATTTCATCGTATTCCGGTAAAAAAGCTGCTTGTAAGAGATGATACGTGTACTCATCACTGAAACTCGACCCATAATCTTTAAGCCGTGTCACCGAGTGCGCAAGCGCCATGACAGGGTCTTTGGGATCCAACAAGGTTTTGATGCCCTTGAAGCTGTTAACGGCATACAAGCCACCTTGCATCCCTTCTAACATGGTATGAAGTTGCTTAACATCCGCATCTGTTACTCTGCCTTCAAAAACGATGTCGTTGAAGACTGTGGCACATTGTCCATTCACACAAACGAAGGCATCTGCTTTGATATCCGGTCTTTGATCGCGAAAAAAGAAGTGACCGCGACCACTTGCCATACCAATCAAAATGTCTTTGCGTTCATGTAAGAGATCGATCGCACGATACGCAGAAGCTGGAATGATCCCTGTCTTAAAATCGGATAAGGTGTCATCCATATCAAACAAAACAATTTTTTTATACGTTTTCATGTCACTCCGATACCAAGGTGATGGACGGATGAGTCATCATCCGTCCAAGCATTTGTCTTATTTAAAGAATTGAGGTAAGTATGCTTTATGTGCTTCCAACATTTCATCCAAAATGAGTTTCGCCTTGTTTTCATCACGAACCAAAGGATTGATCGTCATGGCTACTAGAGCGGTGTTGTAATCACCCGAGACAGCCGCATCGGTTGCGACTTGTTCAAAGGATTTCATTTGTTGGACCAAACCTTCGACTTGGATCGGCAAGCGACCCATTGCGAGTGGACGTGGACCTTCTTTCGTGATGACACAGCTGACTTCAACCGCACAATCCATTGGTAACGAAGCAATCGCACCCATATTCATGGTGTTGACCGGTTGGATATCTTTGGTATCGTTGTACATCGAAGCAATCAAGTCACACGCCGCATCGGAATAGTAAGCACCCCCACGTTGTTCGAGTTGTTTTGGTTTGTCTTTCAAATTGACATCTTTATACAATTCAAAGAGTTCTGCTTCAACCCGCTTAACGACTTGGCCACGTGCTTCACCCTTCTTAACATCTTCTTGTTGGTGTTCAACCATGCCATTGAATTGGTAATAGTAACGGTGATAACCACAAGGCATGACACCTAAACCTTCGAGGAATTCATTGCCCCAAGGCGTAGCCGTGATGTTTTTCATGGTCGCACGCGAACCTTTATATTTTTCTAATACTTCTTTAGAGACATCTTTGCCATCTAAATAAGTACGTAAGCCATAGACCATGTGATTCAAGCCCGCAAAGTCAATGCGAACACGATTCATTTCAACTTCTAAGAGATCCGCAGTCGCACGTACCATACCGATTGGCACGTTACATAAGCCTACGAACTTCTTCCAATTGGTGTGACGGAAAACCGCTTCCGTAACCATACCCGCTGGATTGGTGAAGTTGATCAACCAAGCATCCGGACACAATTCTTCCATATCTTTGATGATATCCAAAATGACTGGGATCGTACGGAAACCTTTGAACAAGCCCCCTGGACCATTGGTTTCTTGACCCAAGACACCGTGTTTTGCAGGAATGGTTTCATCCAAGATACGCGCATCCAATAAACCAACACGCAACTGCGTCGTAACGAAATCCGCATCCTTAAGCGCTTCACGGCGATTCAAGGTCAAATGCACCTCGATTGGTAAATCCGCCTTTTCAACCATACGTTTCGCTAGATTTCCAACGATTTCTAATTTTTCACGTCCCTGCTCAACATCAACCAACCATAATTCTGTGACTGGTAAATGGTCATAGCGCTTGATGAAGCCTTCAACCAATTCCGGGGTATACGATGATCCCCCCCCAATCGTAACAATCTTCAAACCTTTTTTAGACATAGTATTTCCTTTCTTAACGCAAAAAAAACACGGAAATTTCCCGTGTTATTTGGACTCCTTAGAGGCCATCATGTTTAGAGCTTGATCCAAAACTTTTGGTCCATTACATGAACCATAGTCCATCATACTGATAACATCGACGGGAACGTTATGTTTGCCACCGAGTTCTTTTGCATGATTCAAACGGAAACGCACTTGTGGGCCCAACAAACAGACATCCACGTTTGGTAATTCACGTTCGTATTCTTGAACAGAGACTGCCCAAATCTTCAAATCATTTAATCCACGTGCTTCAGCTTCTTTTTGCATTTTACTGACAAGTAAGCTGGTCGACATTCCTGCCGCACAGAACAACATAATCTTACGCATTTTTAAATCCTCCTAATGTGTGTGATCTTGCTAGATAAACTATACCAAAACAGACCTACACGGTCAATGATATTAACCGCTTACAAGCAAATTATTCATAACAAAGACACATTCCAATCTGTTTCATCGTTCGAGATGAAACCCCTATCCACCCGCAATGGGTGGAAAGAGTGCGACGATATCTTCATCCTTAAGACGCATTTCAGCCTTTGAATGAATGCCATTGACTAAAAGTATGGCAACTTCTTCATTCTTGATTCCGATGTGATCCAAGATTTGTTGAACGTCTGAAAAATCATTCGCATTTAAAAATACTTTCTTATCACGATTATCTCTAAAATTCGCAAATAAACGCACTTCAATCATAAAACCTCCAAAGATAAAGGGAGAATTGCTTCTCCCTTAAGTCTATCACATTACAAACCTAAGCGTTCGATTGTTTCATCCGTTGGGAATCCAGCAACCCATCCACGTGCTTCATAGTATTGAGGCAAGGTGATGTTCAGTTTACTGATTTGGCCTTTGGATGGACCATTTGGAATTGGTTCTTCCAATAAACGTTTTGGTAAGGTATCATCTTCAGACTTCATGCCCGCTGCCTTATTAAAGAGACGCTCGATATTATAGATACGTTCGCCCACTTCAAGCAATTGTTCAACCGTATATTCCGTACCGGTCGCCGCATTGAGCATCGCTGCATATTCAGGTGCACCTAATGCGAAGGATGTGAACAAACAAACACCGGATGAGTCAATAACCGCTGTCAAGTCTTGGAAAATCTTCGTCCAAACTGCTTTATCTTCCGTTGCGAAACGATCCAAAGGTTGAGGCAGACCCAAGACTTCAGGAGAAATCATGTAACCACGTACGTGACAACCGCCACGGTTCGAAGTCGCATACGTCAAGCCGATACCTTGGATGCCACGTGCATCGTATGCAGGCATTTCTTGTTTCTTAACACTCATGGAGAGTTCAGGAACCCCATAGTGATCACATAAGCGATAAGAACCTTGAGCCATCAAACGACCCAATTCATTGTCTCCATAACCCATATGTTTGGTCCAAGCAACGATGGCTTCGCTGCTGCCCCAAACCAAAGGAACACCATCACAATCTTCATCTTTGATATAACCCTTTTGATAGAGTTCCATCGCAGCTGCGATCGTCGTCGGTGTACTGATGGCATCGATGCCCAATTCATTACACCAGAAATTCGCATGATTGATTGCTTCTAAATCATTGACACCACAGTTTGCCCCATAAGCCCAGATTGGTTCATATTCTGGACCGCCGACAACCTTGCCGTCCAAGTTGATGACACGGCCACAACCGATTGGACAGCGATGACAGAAACCTTGACGAACCAAATGTTTTTCACGTAAGGTTTCACCACTGATTTGTTCGGAATCCGCGAACTCAGCTTCTTGCCAGTTCTTGGTTGGGAATGATCCCAAATTATTGATGATGTTAACGAGAACAGCGGTACCATAGGTTGGTAGCCCTTGGCCAGTGACGCCATTTTCACGAATAAGTTTCAAACTATGTGTAACCGCTTCGCGTAATGCTTCTGGATGTGCAGGTTCAACAACCGTACGTGTGGATGAACAGACAACCGCTTTCAAGAGTTTACTACCCATGACAGCCCCAACACCACCACGACCAGCAGCGCGATCCGCTTCATTCATGATACATCCCATCAATGCCAAGTTTTCACCACCTGGACCGATGTTCAAAACGGAAGCATTCTTACCGTATTTTTCTTTTAAAACTTCTTCCACATGGAGTGATTCTTTACCCCACAAGAAATCCGCATCCAATATTTCAACTTTATCATCCTGAATGCTGATATACACTGGTTTGTCTGCTTTACCTTCAACGATCAAAGCATCATAACCCGCATATTTCAAACGAGCACCCCAAACACCACCGGAGTTCGAGGATGCGATCATATTATTGAGTGGCGATTTGGTAACAACCATGTAGCGACCACCCGTCGGAACATTGACACCGGTCAAAGGACCATTGATAAAGATAAGCTTGTTTTCTGGTGATAGAGCATCGACTTTGGCGACACCTTCATCATAAAGAATCTTGGTTCCAAGTCCACGGCCACCGATAAATTTCTTGGCTAGACTTTCATCCAATTCCTCCAACTTAATACTACGATCACTCAAATTCACGCGTAACATCTTCAAATTATAACTTGTTGACATGTTTCCTCCTTCTGTCAAAAAAAATAAGGGTGTGGGCCCTTATCTGTTTTAAATATTTGCTGGGCCGCACGAAATCATGCAGTCCCTTTCCAAGGAGTGGGAGGCCAACTCGTTTCCAATTTGACCCATTGGTCATACACCCTATACGCTTGTATGACTCGGAACGCTACTTAAATTATAAAGCGCTTACAAACACTTGTAAAGCTTAAATGCATTGAACAAAATCACGTGTCCACATGCAATCGGCACACGAAGGATACTGCCCTCTGCAGTCACATTGCGAGTCGTTCACATAGTCGCAACAATCCACTAAGTCACAATCTGGACAGGATGGAAAACGATTGCGAAGGTTCTGCGTTCGTAGATCCAAATACTTTTTACTGTCCCATATTTCTTGAACCGTTTGCTTCAAGACATTGCCATAGGTAAAGGCATACACTTGTTTACGTCGTCCAAAAACATATTCAATCGATGGGTGTGCGAAGCGATAACACGGTGCGATGTTGCCATCACTATTGATGGTGAGTGTACCATCGAAGACGAAATTGCATTTACGCTCGGTTTTAAGTTCAGTGTTTGGAAACTTGATTTGAATCTGATTGGACATTGCCGCATTCAACCAAGCATTACGATATGCTTTCATCCGTGGATTCGCATGGATGGTGTATAAGATCTTATCTTTATCTTCTGCATTTTGAGGCAATAAATTGGATAGAATGATTTTCATGAAACCAATCTTGGCACATTTAACGATCACATCATTGACCTCATCCACGTTGTACTCACTGATAACGGTTTGAGCAATCAGAAATGGTTCATACTTCTTTAGTTGATTGCGTCGTTCAATCAATTTTCGTACATTGGCTTCCATTTTGCTAAATTCAAAGGTACGAATGATATGGAAGGTGTCGGGTAAGCCATCCACCGACACTACGACTTTACTAAAGCGCGACGCTAAAAGATCGATGAGTTTATCATCCCACATATAGGCATTGCTGGTGACCGTCAGCTTGACATTCGGCAAGCGTTGGACCCATTCTTTGAATTTTGGATGCATGGTGGGTTCACCAATGCCCCCCAAGACGATTTCTTCTAAAGTTTCAATCTGCTTGAGATCTTCCAGGCAATGTTCAAAGATTTCATCACTCATTTGGGTTTGTGGGAAATCCCAGTTCTGGCGAAAGCAACTTGTGCAGTTTAAGTTACAGCGTTGTGTCAGTTCTAAATAAACTTTACGGATGGACACATCATCGGATGGAATGAGTTTCATTAAATCAAGTTTAGCGCTTACATCCATTTCTATCAAGACACAATTGTTCTTGATAGAGGATTGAGATTTGGTATAATGAACTTTGTGAGGTAGATTTATGTCTAAAAACAATCAAAAAACCGTCCTAACTGCCCCTAATTTGAAACGATTAGGCGCTTACATCATCGATTTCATCATTCTTTACTTAGTTTATTTTGTATTCTTTACGTTCTTTGGGGTCACACCAGAAATTCCAGCAACGGCACCCGTTTTCCTTGGAGCAGTCGGATTGGCCTTGGTTTATCGAATCATTATCCCCTTCTTCGTATTTAAAGGGGATAAACAAGGCATGACCGTTGGTAAACTGGCAATGGGATTAAAAGTAATCATGGCGAATGGAAAAGCTGTCACACTTCCAAGTCTCACCATCCGCTCATTCTTTTATTTTCTCATCGAAGGTTATGAAGTCATGGCGCTCTTGTATTTCCTTAACGCAATCGCAGCCTTTGGTTTTGCGGAAATCGTTTATTTAGCGTATATGAATGTGACCATCGCAATGGCTTCAGTCGTCATCATGTTCATCAAACCAAGTCATCGCATGTTGCATGATTATGTTGCGAACACCGTCGTCATCTTGGCTAAGCAATAAACATGGGAACCATTAAAAACATCGAGAAAAAGCTGTTCAACCTTGATCGATTGGAAGAACGCGAACGGAAGCGGAATGCTTCGGGTCGTTTCAATCGTTTCGGCGCTTATTTCTTAGACCATTATCTACAAATCCTGATTTCTTCGATTCCTGTCTTCATTCTTTGGATCATCGCAAATCAGAGCATCGGTAGCAACGAGCAGATCGCAAACATTGATACCCTACCGGCAAACTGGCAACTTCCTGCTGTCATCTTGGTTATCCTGATCATGATGGCCTATAACATCATTCTTCCTTATTACATTTATGAAGGTCAAACTTTTGGTAAGAAACTGATTGGCATCAAGATCGTTAAAAAGAATGGTGAGAAAGCTTCTTTGCTTAATTATTTCATTCGTTATCTTTCGATCATGACACTAGAAGCGAACACATACTTCAGTGCAATCGGCGGTGTCCTGTTTTACTTCCTAGCGAAACAATTTGAGTTTGCGATGAAATGGAACAATGCACTGGCGATCATCTTCGTTCTTTCCGCGATCCTCGCTGCTTTAAACAAAGAGCGTCGTAGTATCCATGATTTCATCAGTGGAACCAAAGTCATCAACGTCAAAGAAACGAAGGATGTTGAATTCTTCCCTGCTGCAGAATAAACAATCATTAGCTGAGTAATCAGCTTTTTTTTGTACCGTTTCTTGCGTAAGCCCTTACACGATATGTTATAATATTGTTGTTAAATTGTGTTGGGAGTCATCATGGCGTTATTGAAAGTTGAGAGTGTTGAGTCAGCTGTTTTAAGTCTACGAAGTTTTATTGAACATCACTATTTGAATCGAACGGAAGTGATTCCTTTGCTTCGTTCTCAAAATCGAATCGTGAGTGAAACGCTTTTTTGTGTGGAAGACAATCCTAATTTTAATCGATCAACAGTGGATGGTTATGCAATCTTTGCTCATGAAAGTCATGGGGCAAGCGAAAACCTACCCACTGTTTTAAATTGTGTTGAACAGATTGAAATGGGTAAAGCTGCTGTATCGGAGTTGAGACCGGGTGAATGCGCTTATGTACCCACCGGAGGCATGCTTCCAAAGAATGCGAATGCCGTTGTCATGATTGAGTATTGCGATGTTTTTGAGGGCAATCAGATCTTGGTCTATCAATCGGTGAGTGAACATGAGAATGTTGTGCTCAAAGGTGAAGATATGCGGCAAGGTAGTCCTTTGCTTGAGGTTGGTTCACGGATGTCCTTTAAGGAAATTGCTTTATGTGCTCAAAATGGCATCACACATATCCCTGTTTATCAGAATCTAAAAGCGCTCGTCATCTCTACCGGTGATGAATTAGCTGAGATACATGAAGCATTATCATTAGGTCAAGTTCGAGATATCAATCGATTGATGTTGATTGAACTCTTGAAACAAGTGAATATTGATTGTGTCGAGCAACAATTGGTTCGAGATGACTTCGATGGCTTAAAAGCCACTGTGGATCTATGGATCGATCAAGTGGATCTCGTCATTCTTTCTGGCGGTTCGTCTCAAGGCACAAAAGATTACACACAACGTTTGTTTGAATCGTACGGATCTGAAGCATTATGGCTTCATGGATTAGCCATCAAACCAGGGAAACCCACCTTATTGGGTTCATGGCATGAGACATTATTGATCGGCTTACCAGGTCACCCTTTGAGTGCCCTTTTGGTCTATCTGAATGTTGTCCAAGAAGCTTTAATACAAGCGTATCAAATCAAGAAACAAAAACCGATATTGGCTAAACTCGCGACGAATATGCCGAGTGCCGCAGGTAAGGATACCTATCTCTTGGTCAATCTTGAACGCCATTCTGATTATTATGAAGCATCCGTCTGTCATACCAAATCGGGTTTGATTCAGGCGTTTACACATGCGAATGGTTATATCCATCTCAGTAAAGACACAGAAGGAGCACATCAGGGGACTTGGGTGGAAGTCTTCCCATTGACACTATGACACGACATCTCTACTTAAAAACAACCGATATCGATGAAGCAAAGCGTATTTATAATAATGCTCTAGCCGATATTCTAAAAACACCAAAAATTGAAACGATTCCAACCCAACAGGCCTATGGACGAGTTGTGGCAAAGGCAATTTACGCCAAACGTTCATCCCCTTTCTATCCCAGTGCTGCCATGGATGGCATCATGATCGATGCGAAGAAAACGCAAGGAGCCAATGAACATCATCCTCTAATCCTGGATCCCTTGGACTATGTAGAAATTGATACAGGTGATCCTGTACTGGACCCCTATGATGCAGTGATCATGGCTGAAGATTGCATCAAAACCGATTATGGCATTCAAATCATCAAAGCCCATGTCCCTTGGGAGAACGTTCGTCCCATCGGTGAAGACATCGTGGAAGGTGAATTGCTGTTTACAGTGAATCATGTGTTACGTCCCATGGATATCAGTGTCTTGATGGCGGCTGGTCAACTCGAAATCAATGTTTTCAAGCAAGTCCGTTTGGCAATCATTCCAACGGGTACTGAAATCATCGAGGCGCATGCCCATCCACAATTAGGTGACATAATTGAATCCAACTCCTATCTTTTTAAAGGGATGGCGTTGGAAGCCAAAGCCGATGTGGAACGTTTCCCCATCTTAAAAGATGATTATGATTTGATCGTAAACACATTGGATAAAGCAGCAGATGACTTTGATGTCATCTGCATCAATGCAGGTTCTTCCGCAGGACGTGAAGATTTCACATCTAAAGCGATTCAGAGTCTAGGTGAAGTCTATGTCCATGGTTTGGCCATCAAACCTGGTAAACCCGCCATCTTAGGTCGCATTCGATCGACACCTGTGATTGGTATTCCAGGCTTCCCTGTGAGTGCACACATCGTGTTCTCTGAATTCGTCGTTCCCCTACTCTATCAGTTGAATCATTTACCACAAGCAAAAGTAGATTACGTTGACGCGATCAGCACCAAACGCATCGTTTCAAGTCTTAAATACAAAGAATACATTCGTGTCAAACTGGGTCAAGTGAATGATCGCATCGTTGCCAGTCCCTTGGCACGGGGTGCAGGCGTCATGATGTCGGTTGTTCGCTCAGATGGCTACGCACTAATCGATCAAAACAGTGAAGGCATTGAGATGAATGAAAAGGTCGTGGTTCGTTTGAATCCAGGACATCATGATTTCAAACAAAGTCTAGTCATGATTGGAAGTCATGACATGATGATCGATGTCGCTCAAGATTTCTTAGCTCAACACAGTCCGGAACATTTCATTAGTTCAAGTCATGTCGGATCCTTTGGTGGCTTGATGGCTTTAAAGCGCAAAGAATGTCATCTCGCGCCGATTCATTTGTTAGGAAGCGATGGCATCTATAATCAAGAAGCATTGTTACAGTTGTTCAAAGCCGATGAAGTTGTACTCATCAAAGGCATCCAACGCATTCAAGGTCTCTTGGTTGCGAAAGGCAATCCATTGAATATCAAATCCATTGAAGATCTACCTCGTGTTCATTATGTCAATCGTCAACGTGGTGCGGGAACACGTGTTCTCTTGGACCATCTCCTTAAAGAAAAGAAGATGGATCCCACTTCAATCAAAGGTTATGAACATGAACTCAGCACGCATTTAGCCGTCGCTTCCGCAATTCAAAATAAGAGTGCGGATTGTGGGATGGGCGTTTATTCAGCTGCCCAGACCATGGGTTGCGACTTTATTGAAATCGCTGAAGAAGCGTATGATTTTGCATGTCGAGTTGAGGATTTGAATCATCCATCTGTTATTCGATTTATTCAGGTTCTCAAAGATCCTGAATTTCAAGCCAGTGTCTTAGCACTTGGCGGATACCGCTTTGATCAAGCTGGGGAGGTCAAAACCATTGGAAGATAAATTTGGAAGAAAATTGAATTATCTTAGAATATCCGTTACAGATCTTTGTAATTATCGTTGTCAATATTGCATGCCTGAAAATGGCATCGAACATTTGAAACATAATGAGATTTTAAGTTTTGAGGAACAGTACACCATCATTCGTGAGTTCGTAGCTTTAGGTGTGACAAAAGTGCGGATCACAGGCGGTGAACCGCTGGTTCGTCATGGTATTTTGAATTTCATTGAAAGTGTTGCTCGTTTAAAACCCATTGAAGACTTGGCGATTACGACCAACGGTTCTTTATTAAAACCTTTGGCTCAATCATTGAAAGACCGTGGTCTTCATCGTGTGAATTTGAGTCTTGATACCTTGAAATCAGATCGTTTCAAGCTGTTGACACGAGGTGGCAATCTTCAAGATGTCTTAGATGGTCTTCATGAGGCCATGCGTGTTGGGTTAAAAGTAAAGATCAATTGTGTTTTGAATCGTGGTATCAACGATGATGAGATTGATGATTTCATTCAGTTGACAGAAACGCTTGGCATCGATGTCCGTTTTATCGAACTCATGCCGATTGGGGATAATGTCAATTATGCGATCACGCATTTCGTATCGAATGAGTCGATTTTGGAAGCACATCCGGAACTGGTTCAAATTGAAGCAGAAGATCCTTCATCCCCTGCTAAATATTATCAATATAAAAATGCGAAAGGTAAGGTTGGATTGATATCCCCATTATCCTGTAATTTTTGCAGTCACTGCAATCGTTTGCGCATCACACCGGAAGGCTTCTTGAAGCCTTGTCTACACAGTGACATCGAATTGGATCTAAGAACACCTTTGCGTTCTGGAGAATCCATTTTACCAGTCATCAAAGAAGCTTTTGCGGTCAAACCAGAAAAGCATCTGCTTGAAGAACATAAGACGATCATCCGTGGGATGAGTCGCATTGGAGGTTGATATGGAAGAGTTGACACATTTTAATCCGCAGGGACATGGTCATATGGTCAATGTTCAAACCAAGAATGTTACACAGCGTGTTGCCATTGCATGTGCAAGCATCCAAGTTCAGGCAAAAACCTTTGAGGCCATTCAAAGCATGGCTCTCAAAAAAGGCGATGTCTTGGCGGTCGCTCAAATCGCTGGCATCATGGCGGTTAAAAAGACTTGGGAACTCATTCCCCTTGCCCATCCACTTCAGTTGAATGGCATCGATATTCGTTATGAACTGGATGCGCAGAAATCCAAAATCCACATTGAATGTGAAGTCCATTGTGAAGGTAAGACGGGTGTTGAGATGGAAGCCCTCACAGGGGCAAGCATTTGCGCTCTAACCATCTATGACATGGTCAAGGCCATGGATAAAGGCATGGTCATTGAGAATATTTATTTAAAAGAAAAGATCGGTGGCAAGAGTGGTCACTATGAAAGAGGAACGTTATGAGTGTAGCCAGTGTTTGTGCAATCAATATCTCTCTCAATAAAGGTGAAATCAAAACACCCCTTGAAGTGGGGGAATTCATCATTGATCATGGCTTAAAAGGTGATGCGCATGCTGGTAAGTGGCATCGTCAAGTCAGTTTACTCGCGAAAGAAAGCATCGATGAAATGACGGCAATGGGTGTTGAAGGTCTATGTTTTGGCAACTTCGCAGAAAACATTACGACCCAGGGCATCGTCTTGGGTTCTTTGCCAATTGGATCTGTGCTGAAGTGTGGTGATGTCGAACTTGAAATCACACAAATCGGTAAGGAATGTCATGCAGGTCAAGGTTGTCAGATCATGAATAAAGTTGGACGTTGTGTCATGCCGACACAAGGTATCTTCGCTCGTGTGGTCAAACCAGGTTTCTTGTATCCAGGGGATTCAATTGAGGTGAAACATGTTTAAACTGGGCATCATCATTTCCTCTGACAAAGGCTTTAGAGGTGAACGTGAGGATTTATGCATCCCCACTATTCTTGGCTGTGTTGAAAACCAGCCGTTTGAAACGACTTATCAAACCATCGTTCCCGATGAGATCGATGCGTTACAGTCATCCATTAAACATTGTGTCGATGAGTTGGCTTGTGATCTGGTACTAATATCTGGTGGAACAGGGTTTTCTGTTCGTGATGTGACACCCGAGGCTTTGGCTCCTTTATTGGATAAACAAACGCCGGGGATATCGGAAGCCATTCGCGCTTACTCCATGACCCTTACAAAAAAAGCCATGTTGTCGCGTGCGATTTCTGGCATCCGTAAAAATAGCTTGATTATTACCTTGCCTGGAAGTCCTCGTGCTGTTAAAGAGTCTTTGGATTTCATCATGGAACCTTTGATCCATGGTTTAGAGATTCTGATTGGCTCTGCTTCGGAGTGTGCACGTAAGGATTGATATGGGTGAATATTGGCAAATCATACTGACCAGTTTCCAAGTCTGTTTGAGCTCGAGTTTGATCGCGAGTCTTTTTGCCATTCCCTTTGGTTTATGGTTGGGTTTCAGTCAAAATAAACTGGCGAAGCGTTTACGACCATTAGTGTCTACCTTAGCAGGCTTACCGCCTGTAATCGCTGGGGTCACCATTTATCTCTTATTATCGAATGCTGGACCTTTGGGTTCCTATCGTTTGTTATACACAAAAACTGCAATCATCATTGCTCAAATTTTGATCATCTTCCCTTTGGTTTCGGCTGCGATCTATCCTTTGGTTCTTCCGATTCGCAATATCTTCAAAGAGACCTGTTTGGGATTGAATCTTGATCGCTTTACACAATTTAAACTCTTAATAAAAGAATTGAGAACAGGCTTGATCAGTGCCTATCTATTGGGCTTTGGACGGGCAATGGCTGAGGTTGGGGCTGTTATGATGGTGGGTGGAAACATTCGTTATAAGACCCGCGTGATGACCACAGCGATTGTTTTGGAGACCAATCAAGGGAATTATGAAATGGCATTGATTTTGGGTTTGGTTTTATTGGTCTTGTCCATGGGTTTGAATTATTTGGTTCAAGTATCCTTGAAGGAGCATCGTTATGATCCAGTGTCATGAAATTGTTTTGAACATCAAGGATGAGCTTTTACTTAAATGTGATTTGAGCTTTAAGCGAGGCTTTGTTTATGTCTTAAAGGGTGAAAATGGTTCAGGTAAAACCAGTTTCTTACGCGCTTTGAAAGGTTTGTTTAAATATGAAGGACATTTCGAAATCAATGGTACGGTGATCTATCAACCCCAGCATTTCCATCTCTTTCAGAAACATGCCAAGGATAATTTCTTTCCGGATCTGAAACGAGCGAATCGCTTCATTAACTATTTTGGGATCGAAGACCTGTTGGATAAATCCGTCAATGTCTTATCCGGTGGTGAGCGACAGAAGATTGCCTTGATTCGAAGTGTGATCCAAGAATATGATGTTCTGCTTCTCGATGAACCTTGTTCACAGATGGATCAAAAAAGCATGGAAATGACCCATGCCTTATTGTTTGAATTAGCTCAAATGGAAAACAAATGCATCCTCTTGGTCTCTCATCAAATTGATGAAAGTTTGAACCAAGCGATTTCATTGGAAATCAAAGCTAAACAGCTTATCGCACCATCAACCAATCATTCCGCTTATCGTTGATTTGATTTGTGATGCGTTCGATGTCTTCATAATATTTGACATGCATCGCAACCGTTAAGCAATCCAAAAGATAAATCAAGGACACTGTAAATAAAGTCGTGGAGAGTTCCAAAGCACTTCCCCCTGTCATCGCAAAGAGACTGTAGGTCGCCAATTGATGACTTAAACGATCCTTCTGACCTGCGATATAGAGTGTTTTGATATCGTAGCTCTTCAATTGACGAAGGGCTTCATGAATGAATTGATTACGCCCGCTTTGTGAGATCAAGATCGCAAATGTGGGTGTTTTTTTTAGGTTGAGTTGTTCCAACCAGGACCAGTTGGTCGTATTGTAAGCTACGGCATTGATGCCAATGGCTTGAAGTTTATACTGATACATCTGAGCGATGGGATAGTTCAACCCCATACCATAGATGCCAATATGTTCACTGGATTGAATCGCTTCGACACAGGCTTGAATCACATTGGGATCAATCATGCTTTCGGTATAATTCACTGCTCTTTGATAAATATGCGGCAAGGAGTGAAGGATGTCCTCCATCTTCGAATCTTGATTAAAGGGAATCGTCTTGATCTGCTCACGCATCGCCATGTATTGACTGAACTCCGCGGTATACATCGATTTAAATTCCGCATACCCACTTAAGCCAATTTTCTTACACAAACGAACAACGGTGGCAGGACTGACGTAAGCCGCTTTCGCCAAGACATGTGAACTCGCATGCAAAACCAAGTCCGGTTGGGCCTCAATGGTATCCACAAGCGCTTTCTCTTGGGAGGTCAAATGGGTGACATTTTTCAAACGATCGACAATCATACATCTATTGTATCAAAAAGAAAAGGCAATTTCTTGCCTTAATTCTTTTCGTATGTAACGCCTTTTGCTTCAAGTTCCGCAATAACGGATTTGAACTGTGGTAAGTAGTCTTTATTCGCGACTAACATTTCATTTAACATCGCTTTAGCCTTCGCACCACCATTGATCAATGGATTGATGGTGAACGCTTGAAGTGCTGTACCGTAATCACCGGTAACAGCCGCATCAATGACAACTTCTTCCATTGCTTTTTGGACTTGCAAGATACCACGTGCTGCAGGTTTGAATGAACCCCAGTTGATTGGTTCTGCACCATGCGATGTGATCATTGCAGAGATTTCAACGATACTATCGTAAGGTAGATCTGCGATTGCACCATTGTTTTGTGTGCTGACAACCATGATCTTACGCTTGTCGTTGATGATGGACGCAATGACTTCACACGCCGCATCCGAGTAGTGTGTACCACCACGTTTGGTCAATTGTTCAGGTTTGTAGTCCAACTTTTCATCTTTGTACAATTCAAACAATTCAGCTTCTGTTTTCTTAACGGTTTCTGCACGTGTTTCATTCTTAGCATACGCTTCGAGTTCTTCACTCAACATATCTTCCGTAATGTAGTAATAACGGTGGTAGCCACAAGGCAATAAACCGAGGTCTTTGACTTGTTCATAAGCGAATGGCAAGTTACGGATGTTCTTCATGCCTTCGTATTTAGCTTTGTTTGCTGGGTTGTAGACTTGTTCGATCAAGTAATCCGTGATCTCATTGCCTGCTTTATCCCAAACACGGTGCCAGTGGAAGTGATTCAAACCAGCGAATTTGTAGAACAAGGTTTCATCAAATTGTGGGAAACCCATTACCGCATTGGACGAAGTCATATGTCCGATAGGAACATTACATAAGCCAATGGTCTTCTTCCAACCACCCACTTTGATTGCGGCTTCCGTGATCATGCCCGATGGATTGGTGAAGTTGATCAACCAAGCGTTTGGACACAATTCTTTCATATCTTCTACGATGGAAAGAATGACTGGAACGGTACGGAATGCTTTGAACATACCCCCTGCTCCATTGGTTTCTTGACCCATATAACCGTATTTCAAAGGAATACGTTCATCGCGGATACGAGCATCCAATAGACCAACACGGAATTGTGTTGTGACGAAGTCCGCATCTTTTAATGCTTCACGACGATTTAATGTTAAGTTGACCTTCCAGTCCAAACCAGCTGCTTTGACCATACGTTTAGCCATTGCGCCGACGATTTCTAATTTTTCACGACCTTCTTCGACATCGACCAACCAAATTTCTGTGATTGGCATTTCTTTCTGACGTAAGATAAATCCTTCAATGAGTTCTGGGGTGTAACTACTACCGCCCCCGATTGTGACAATTTTCATTTTTGCCCTCCTGTACTGCTTTAGTTTGCCATATTGATTCTGTGTGTTCAAGCGCTTTGGTGAAATAGGTTCAGTGTTTCAAACCAAAGCATTAAGTACAAAATTTTATGAAACAATGTTCCAAAAATAAGACAGATAAAAAGCTAATGAAGATCATTAGCTCAAATTAAATTAAGGTTTTACGTAAGTAACGCCTTTTGCTTCAAGATCCGCAATAACGGATTTGAACTGAGGCAAGTAATCTTTATTGGCAACCAACATGACATCCAACATTTCTTTTGCCTTGGTTCCAGCTTGAACCAAAGGATTGATGGTGAAGGCCTGTAGTGCTTTTGCATAATCACCGGATACAGCCGCATCGATGACCACTTCTTCCATGGCTTTCATGGATTGAACCATACCTCTTGTCGAGGATGGGAAGGCACCCCAATGAATGGGTTCTGGACCATGTGATGTGATTTCAGCCGATACTTCAACGATGCAATCATAAGGAAGATCACTCAAAGCACCATTGTTTTGTGTGCTGACAACCATGCGTGTCTTCTTATTGTTTACGATGGATGCGATGAGTTCACACGCCGCATCACTGTAATACGTACCACCACGCTTGGTCAATTGTTCAGGTTTGTAATCCAACTTAACATCTTTGTAAAGTTCAAACAATTCAGCTTCAGTACGTTTGACGACTTCTGCACGGGTTTCACCCTTCGCAAATTCTTCAAGTTCATGTGCAAGCATATCACCACTCAAGTAGTAGTAACGGTGGTATGGGCAAGGTAATAAACCTGTATCCTTGACTTGATCATATTTGAAACTGATTGCGCGGATGTTGCGCATGGATTTATCCGGCATGTGGTTTTCTGGGTGATAAAGTGTTTCAATGATTTCTTGTGTGACTTCATTGCCTGCTTTATCCCAAACACGATGCCAGTGGAAGTGATTCAAACCTGCGAACTTTGTGTAAAGCTCTCCGGTATGTCCACGGTAATCCATGGCTTCTCGACAGAATTTTTCCATCATGATTGGAACATTACACAAGCCCACGGTACGTTTCCAACCACCGACTTTGATTGCGGCTTCCGTAACGATGCCTGAAGGATTGGTGAAGTTCGCCAACCAAGCATTTGGACATAATTCTTTCATGTCTTCAATGATGGAAAGAATTACAGGAATGGTACGGAAGGCTTTCATCATACCTCCAGCCCCATTGGTTTCTTGACCGATGAAACCATAGCTCAAAGGAATACGTTCATCACGAATACGTGCATCCAACAAACCTACACGGAATTGTGTAGTGACAAAGTCCGCATCTTTCAAAGCTTCACGACGATCTAAAGTTAAGTTGACTTTCCAATCCAAACCCGCTGCTTTGACCATACGTTTCGCCATTGCGCCAACGATTTCTAATTTTTCACGACCTTCTTCAACATCGACCAACCAAATTTCTGTGATGGGTAATTCATGCTTACGTAAGATAAAACCTTCGATGAGTTCTGGGGTGTAACTGCTACCGCCCCCGATTGTGACAATTTTCATTTTTTTGC
Organism: Erysipelotrichaceae bacterium; assembly: GCA_003543215.1. Taxonomy (GTDB): domain Bacteria; phylum Bacillota_I; class Bacilli_A; order Erysipelotrichales; family Erysipelotrichaceae; genus UBA2212. Next base: position 21,697 of record DPJD01000002.1, read on the forward strand.
CCTCCGTTTTACACCTTCAGTTTGCCATAGGCAAAAAGAGCTTTCAAGCTCTTTCGTTAAATAGATTAAGTGTTTCAAACAGAATCAATAAATACTCTAGTTTATGAAACGTATTTTCATAACTCCAGCCACATGCCTTCTACAGACACATACTCTCCTCTGATTTTCATCGCTTTAGGAATATGCGCAAAATGCTTGAAGCCCATCTTCGTGTATAAAGCAATCGCTGGTGCATTATCGCTTCGAACTTCTAAATGAATGATTTCCGTATCAGGTGCTTTTTTGGCAAACGCAATCAGCTTCTCCATCATGGTTTGACCAATGCCGATACGATGATAGTCCTTTAAGACCGAGATACCGAGAACGGCAATGTGTTTGGTACGATCGCGTCTCGATGCACTGAGATTCGCTACACTTACGACCTTATCACCATCATACGCAATAATCATCGCCGCATTGGGATTTTCAGCCAAGGATTCCAACATCTTCTCTTCATCTTCCAAGGTATATCCAATCCCTTCCTCACCAAAAGTGAGGTTGTCGCTTTCCTTACCGATTTGATCCAAGTAATTCAAGATGGCTTGTGCATCTTCTTTTTGAGCTGTTTTGTACGTGATTGTTTTCATGCATTCATTGTATCAAAAAGAAAAGCAGTCATGATGACTGCTTAAACTTATTTCTTCTCGTCTTCGACGATGCCCTTGACCGAAGCCAAGAGACCGGCAAGATTCTGAATCTCTGAAGGAATGATGATCTTGGTTGCTTGACCATTGGCCACTTTTTCCAAGGATTCCAAACTCTTCAAGGTTAAGAAGGCTTGTTGAGGATTTGATGCATTGATAAGTTCAACCCCTAAGGCTTGAGCACGGTACACACGTTCGATGGCTTGCGCTTGACCTTCTGCTTCGGTAATCAAAGATTCTTTCTTACCACTTGCACGAAGAATGACCGCTTCACGTTCACCTTCAGCTTTAAGAATCGCAGAACGCTTTTCCCCTTCAGCCGTTAAGATGACACTACGACGTTCACGTTCAGCACGCATTTGTTTTTCCATCGCTTCTTGAATGTCTTTTGGAGGAAGTATGTTCTTAACTTCAACACGATTGACTTTAATGCCCCATGGATCGGTAGCTTCATCCAAAATGCTGCGCATCTTGGAGTTGATGATCTCACGTGAAGTCAGGGTTTCATCCAATTCAAGTTCCCCGATGATATTACGTAAAGTCGTAGCGGATAGGTTTTCAATCGCATTGATTGGATTGACAACCCCATACACATACAACTTAGGATCCAAGATTTGAAAATAAACAACAGTATCGATCATCATGGTTACGTTATCTTTCGTGATAACAGGTTGAGGTGCGAAGTCTTTGACTTGTTCCTTCAAAGAGATGCGTCCAGCGACACGATCAATGATCGGTAGGATGATATGCAAGCCACGTTGATACGTCTGGTGATATGCCCCCAAACGTTCCACAACATAAGCATTCGATTGCGGAATGATCCGCACGGAATACATCAACAAAACAGCAATAAAGATAAAGATAAAAAACGTGGTAAACAGTTGTACAAGAATTTCCATAATTTCCATAAGCTCCCTTTCTAACTAACTTGTCTAACGACGGCTTTTGCGCCTTCGAACGCAACGACTTCAACTAAACTATCTTTCGGTATGCCTTGACGCTTCTCATCCAAGCAAGACCAGCGAATACCCTCTAGAATGACAGCACCCCACTTGTCTGGATAAATCTCTTCGACAAGTTTCGTACGCTTGCCAATCAAACGATCCGCATTCGTGTGTGTTGGCTTCGGTGTCAGATACTTGAGTGCGAAAGGTCTCAATGCCGCAAACGCTAACAATGACACACCAATGAACACAACAAGTTCAATTCCAAACCCTGGATTTAAAAACGAAACAAGGTAAGCGGCTAAAGCTCCTACTGAAAACCAAATCGAGACCAGATTGCCCATTGTCGCAAACTCAATAACCAAGGTTGCCAAAGCCACAATCAGCCAAATCCAAGCTTCCATAAACTTCACCTTTCTTTCTGTATTTAATTATAACGGATAATAAAGCTGAATTCCTTTATTTATTATTTTTTTCACATATTAATCTTTCCGTTTGTGTCGAAACAACGAAAGCCCACCAAAACCACTGATGATGGCCATATAAAAACCAAAATCATACCACCAACCGACATTGAAAGGTTCGTATAAACGAACGCTGTCATCAAAAAAATGGAGGATCAAGGTTAGAGGAGCCAACCAACCATGCCAGATACCAGAAAGAAATCCGGCTGGCGAACTGAGGGTATAGGATCCATCCCCTGGAACACATCCACTTAAACTCATGAGTATGAATAGCGAAATAAAGCTGAACAGTAGTATTTTACGTTTCATCTTATCACTTCCTTGTGCTTATTTTACCATAGTCCTCATTAAGAATGGGTTAAGGTTGCTTCACAAAACAAAACCCACTTGCGTGGGTTAAGTTAAATCCTTCTTTAATAATTCAAATTCTTCTTTGGTGATTTCACCTCTGGCATAACGTTCTTTGATAATCGCCAAAGCATCTAATTTGCCTTCAACCTTTTTACCAGGTCTGTTCCAAATGTATTTGATGATATAGACCACCAAGACGATGAATGCAATCACAAGAAGCACATGAATCAACATGCCGACCCAAGCATAAGGTGAATTCATCATATTGTATCCAAAACTATTGTCGAAACGACTGAAACGGTCGAGATCACCGTTTGCAAAATATCCACGCATCATAAGTTTATTTCCTTTCAGCAATTAAGCTTACAGGCATAGTATAGTGTTCAAATATGACGAAAGTGTGTCAATTACAAATAAAATTCAAGAATTTGATTGACACCATCTTCATCATTGGAAGGTGCCATGAATCTGGCAACTGCTTTCACATCTGAGGTCGCATTGTCCATGGCATAACTGTATTTCGCATACTGCAACATCTCTTTATCGTTACCACCATCCCCAAAGGCTAGGATCTGGTCTGAAGTAAACCCATATTTCTCAGCTAATAACGATAAGCCATGGGCCTTGTTATAACCTTTGACAATGATGTCCAAAGTCCCATGTCCACTTGAGACCGCAACCAAGTCGTCCCCTAAAATCGCATTGAGTCCATTGACACGTTCGGAAGTCTCATGATCAGGGAAATTGATGTTTATCTTGATGGGCGTATAAGGCACGTTTTTAAAGTCATCGATGGTATCCAATTTGTGGCAATATCTGGAGATGATGTTTTTAAAGTTTTCATCTTCGAGCACATAGGCCATATGTTCCGTACAAACGACGGATTTTAATTTAGGATGTTTTTCAAGGTAATCATAGACACGTTCAATGCCTGCTTCAGGGAATTGTGTTGAAAATAATTTTTGACCTTGATCGATGACCAAAGCCCCATTCTCTGCGACAAAACTGATGTCATCCGCAATCCCATCGAAGAAGCTTCTGAGTTGATAGTACTGATTTCCAGAGGCCACCACGAAGTGGATGCCTTTGGCTTTCATCGTTTCATAATGTTTAAGGAAGTCAAAACGATTATAGTCCCCTTCGCGATTGAGGAAGGTCCCATCCATGTCCACGGCAATACACTTGATCTCAGGTTTGAAATGATGTTTAAGTGCATAGGCGACACCATTCTCATCATTGTTCAAGGTCACGAAGTTCGCTTTTGCTTGAATATCTGGATAGGCATTACCCATGGCAACGCCTACACCTGCGTATTCAATCATGGTGAGATCGTTGTAGTTATCTCCGATGGCCATGACTTCAGACTGTTCTAACTTAAGAATTTCTTGAAGCTTGGCGATGCTTGTGCCTTTATTGCAGTCTTTAACGATGATTTCTAAGAAATGCGGTGAAGACGGCACGAAATCAACAATATCTCTGTACGGTTCTTCAATCTGATTCTGTAAGGACTTCAATTTGACTGGTTCACCACTGATCAGAATCTTATTGGGGCGATAGTCGATGAAGTCCGCTAGATTGTCGACCACGACCACATCCATCTTATTGGTTGAGGATTCCACATCCAACATATACGCATTGGGATCTTGGACATAGAGCTCACTGCCTTTGCTTAGAATCACACTGATATCGAATTGTTCCAGGTAGCGTAAGATTTGCTTCGATAATTCAATCGAATGCGTTTGCTCATAAATCAATGCATGCGACTTCGCATCCGCAATCTGAGCCCCATTGAAGCCAACGAGATAATGATTTCCCTCTTTAAGCTCCAATTGTTCATAAACGTCAAAAAGACCATGTAAAGGTCTTCCTGAAGCTAAGGCAAGGGTTGCGCCTTGTGAGACCACAAAACGAATCCATTTTTTATTTTCATCACTTAATTGATGTTCACTGTCCAATAAAGTCCCATCCACATCAATCGCAATCAACTTAAGCATAATACCTCTTCCTAGCGAAGGACTTGTTGGCCTGAAGCCAAATAAATCTCAAACCAATCTTCGCGTTCTAGATTTATTTGTAACGCATTTACACAGTTTTGTAAACGCTCAATTTTTTGTGAACCACTGATGACTGCCGCCTTCACCGGATGATGTAGCAACCAAGCATAGACCAAAGTATCGACTTCACATTGATATTTATCCGCCATGGGCTTCAATACCTTTCGTAGTGAACAAGCTTCGTGTGTATCTGAATTGAAGATGGCACCGCCTGCTAATGGTGACCAAATCATGGGATGAATACGATGTTTCTGCAAGAGATCCAGCATGCCTGAATTGAAGTGTTCGAATTGCAAGGGTGAGATTTCAATTTGATTGGTCACGAGTTGCTTGGATGTGTGTTCATGAAGTGCTTCGAACTTGAAAGGATCAAAATTACTGACGCCATATGCTTTGATTTTACCCATTTGTTTAAGATCGTTGAACGCACGTGCCACTTCCGCATGATCGATCAAAGGATCTTCTCGATGAATGAGGTAGACATCGATGTACAATGTATTGAGTTTCTGCAAACTCTCATTGCAGGATTGAATGATCTTATCGTAGGTTGTATCAAAATATTTATTTCGATAAGGTCGATCTGGATGCGGTTTATTAATGCCCGTCTTGGTGATGATTTCAATCTTCGAGCGTAGACTTGGATCCAAACTTAACGCTTCACCCAAAAGCGCTTCACTGTTATAGTTGCCATAAACCTCTGCCGTATCAAAACTTGTGACCCCCAAGTCGACACACTGATGCATGAAATCCACAAGCTGCTTGGCATCTAAATTCCACTGATGTAAACGCCAGAAACCTTGAACGATGCGTGAGATTGAAACTTCATGATTGAATTGTATTTTTTCCATGGTGCTCCTAATAAAAGAGTGTACAAATGTACACTCAAATGTTTTATTTCTTAGCCAAATATTTACGGATATCGATCGCAACAGCCATGACGATGACGGTACCAATCGCAACGTATTGTAAGTCTGGTGTAACCCCTAAGAACTGAAGACTTGTCTTCAACATTTCAAAGATCAAGACCCCAGAAACGATTCCTTGAACAGTCCCGACACCACCGGCGGTACTGACACCACCGATCGTACATGCCGCAATTGCTTCAAGTTCATAACCGATCCCATAGTTCGCCGTCGCACCACCGGATTTAGCTGCCAATAAGAAGCCTGCCAAACCATAGAAGAGACCTGCCATGACATACACACGAATCTTTGTCCAAACGATGTTGACCCCAGCCACTTCAGCTGCGGCTTCATTCCCACCGATGGCATAAATGTATTTACCAAACTTGGTTTGATTGAGTAAGAACCACATGATGGCAATCATCACCAAAGCAATCAAAATCAAGATTGGTACCTGAGCCACCACCAAATTCAGTCGACCTGAGGCCAGGTTGGTATAACTTTGTTTCAAACCCCCAATCGGTTGGGATTTCGTATAAATCAAAGACAAACCATAAACGATGCTCTGCATCCCCAAGGTTGCGATGAACGGAGGGACATGCAAGAACGAGATGACCAAACCATTGATCAAACCCAAGAGTGCGGTAACGGTAACCGCCAACAAGAGAACACCCACAACTGGCATATCACCCAAGGCTGGGAAGAATTTAGCCGCATAATCCGGACGTTGAAGTAAAGTACCCCCAATAACGGCCCCAACCCCTACGATACGCCCAGCCGACAAGTCGGTTCCACGGGTGATCAATGCACCCGAAACGCCTAGTGCAATGATGATACGAATGGAGGCATTCATCATGATGTTTGTAAGATTGTTTGTGGAAAGGAAGATCGGTCTCAAGAACGAGACGATGATCAAGATTCCCAATAAGATGACATACATTGCATTGTCGACCAAGGTATCCTTGATGTTTCCACGCGTGAATTTCTTTAAGATGTTGTTCATTTTGAAGCTCCTTACATGTACTGCGTAGCCAATTCCATGATTTTTTCCTGATTGGCTTCTGCACGATCCAAGATACCACTGAGACGACCCTCACACATAACCATGATGCGATCACTGATACCCAAGAGTTCCGGCATTTCCGAGCTGATCATAATGATGGTCTTCCCTTGACGAGCAAGATCGATCATGATGCTGTAGATTTCATACTTAGCCCCAACGTCGATACCCCGTGTGGGTTCATCCAAGATGAAGATATCCGGTTCAACCGCCAACCAGCGTGAGATGATGACCTTTTGTTGGTTACCACCCGACAAGGAAGAAATCTTTGTCTTTGTGCTTGGCGTTTTGATGCTTAATTTTTTAATGTTTGCTTCCGCAAGTTGATTGAGTTTACGATTGTTTAATTTAAAATGGAAATCCACGAAATCATCCAGACTCGCGACGGCTACGTTCTCACGCACCGATAGAACACCGAAGATGCCATTGCCACGGCGATCTTCCGTAACCAGTGCAATCCCATTTTTGATCGCATCGCGCGGATGTTTGATGTGAAGCTTACGACCATTGAGCAGGATTTCGCCTGAGGCGACACCTCTTAGGCCAAAAATCCCCTCAATAAGCTCCGTACGTTGTGCACCGACCAAGCCACCAACACCCAAGATTTCACCCTTACGCGCATTGAATGTAATATTCTTGAACGAACGCGGATTGGTGGAGGTCAAGTTCTTGACTTCCAAATTGATACCTTGTGGTTCATTGGTTTTAGGCGGATACAGATTCACAAGCTCACGGCCTACCATGTTCTTAATGATCTTTTCCATCGTCAATTCCTTAGACAACCAGGTTCCGATATATTTACCATCACGCATGATGGTGACTTCGTCTGAAATTCGTAGAATTTCCTCCATCTTGTGCGAGATATAAATAATTGAAACACCGAGGTTTCTCAGTTGATTGATGATTTCGAAAAGTTGATCGACTTCTTGGAGTGTCAATGAAGAGGTGGGTTCATCCATGATGATGATCTTCGCTTCATTGGAAATGGCTTTAGCAATTTCAATCGACTGTGTTTGCGAAACAGATAATTCTTTTAAAGCCGTATTTGGATTGACTTTCAAATGAACCTTTTTAAGCAAGTCGACTGACAATTCACGCATTTTTTTATGATCCACAACCGAAATAAGTCCCAAGAATTTCTTCATTGGATAACGACCAACCCATAGATTCTCAGCGATACTGCGATATGGAATCGGTTGAAGTTCTTGGTGGATCATGGATATGCCTGCATCCAAGGCATCTTTAGGATCTTTAAAACGGACAGGTTTACCATCCAATAAGATTTCACCACTATCCATCGAATAGATACCGAATAAACACTTCATCAGTGTTGATTTACCAGCACCGTTTTCACCCATCAAGGCATGTACGGTTCCCCTTCTGACATGGAAAGAGACATCATCCAAGGCCTTTACCCCCGGAAATGACTTACTGATATGATTCATTGCTAAGATTACATCGAGATGCTGCATAGGAACCTCTTTCTAATTAGAATAGGAAATCAAGTGGCATTTAGCACTTGATTTCCTAAACCATTTGATTTTTTAAGACTATTTGAAATCTTTGTAGTTTTCAGGAGTAACCTTGACGTAAGGAACCCAGTATTCTTTTTCAACAGCTTCGCCAGCCAATAAGACCAACGCTTTATCAACGGACGTACGAGCTTGACCAACGTGGTCATTCAGTACGGTACCCGCTAAGTCGCCTGATTCCAATGCATCCAATGCAGGAGCAGTAGCATCAACACCAATTACAGGAACAACCATGTTAGCAGCCTTCAATGCTTCGATAGCACCTAAAGCCATGTCATCGTTATTACCGAATACAACTTCAATTTTGTCACCGAATTGTGCGATTGCAGCAGCGGTTTTTTCTTGACCTAATACACGGTCCCAGTTTCCACGTTCTTCGAACAATTTTTCAACTTTAATGCCTTCAGCTTCTACTTTTTTGATTGAGTATTCTGTACGTAAAGCAGCATCTTGGTGGATTTCTTGGCCCATCAACATAACATATTGCATGATGCCGTCGCCATTCTTATCCAATGCAGGGTTTGCTTTCCACAAGTCTACAGCGATTTCACCTTGGTAGGTACCTGAATCTTCAGCTTTTGCACCAACGTAAGTGATCTTGTCCCACATGCCCATATCAGCAGTCGAAGGTTGACGGTTGATAAATACAGTTGGGATACCAGCAGCTTTAACTTTGTCGATGATTGTGCTAGCAGCCGTCAAGTCAACCAAGTTAACGATTAATACATTAAATCCTTGAGCGATGAAACTGTCGATTTGTTCAGTTTGAGTCGCTTGGTCATTCTTACCATCGGTAATGCTGACTTCGTATTTGACGGTGTCATTATTCATCCCTGTCAAATAAGCTTCCATTTCATTACGGTAGTTCGTCATGAACGTGTCATCGAACTTGTAAATCGCGATACCGACTTTAACGGTTTCTGGACCTGTAACTTCAGGTTCGCTTGCGCAACCTGTTAAGCTTCCAAGGACCAACGCGATAAGAGCAAATAAAACTAATAACTTTTTCATTTATGCCTCCTATGTGTTTTCCACAATTCACATTATAGAGAAGAAAGCCCTTTCAAACCATTCGAATTTTGACATCAATTTTACGAATTCTTACACACAGATTTCACAAAGCACATTATTCTTCCAATGAAAGCTTTTGATAATGGATCCAAACATACTTATCATCCGTGATGGGATAAGGGAAATCCGCAAGATCTTTGTCTTGAAGGATCCAATCGGTGAGCTCGATGATGCTTTTTGCCATATTGTCGGAATCATTGACGATGGTCCCATAGAGATAACCCTGTTTGATGCTTTCAAGGGAAGCCGCGATGCCATCGATTCCCACGATCGGCAACCAGGGTTCGTTATCTCGATCGATCGAACCATCTTGATTAACATCCAAAAAGACTTTCATTTCTTTGAGTTTATCAATGGCACCCAAGGCCATCGCATCGTTATTGGAGATGATCAGTTCCAAGTCTTCTTGATACATTTCCATGAAACTTTGCGTAAGTCCATAGGCTGTATTGCGATCCCAATTGGCGATGATGATGTCCAAGACCTCTAAGGTATACCCTGCTTCTTTAAGACTTTCAATGACGACCTTGGTCCGCGCTTCCGCATCTTGGTGGCCTTGTTCACCTTTGAGGATGACGGTTTGGATGATCTTATCGCCATTCTTGTCAAATTGATTGAGTGTTTCGGGGTCATTGCCAAATAAATCCATGACAAGACTCGCTTGAAGCTCGGCGGACTCTGCCGCATCGGCACCGATGTAAAACAGCTTATCGTAGAGTGCCATGTCTTCCGCAAGCGGTTCACGGTTGAAGAAGATGAGATGCGCATCGATCTGTTTTGCCTTCTCGATCATTGCGTAGACGCTTAAGCGATCGACGGGATTGATGATCAAGACCGGATAATCCTCGTTGAGGTAATTATCGATTTGTTCATTCTGAATGATTTGTGAGTTTTGACCATCGATACGGGTAACGTTGAAATGGCCGAGCGCATTGGCTCTGATTTTGGCTTCAAACTCGGTCATGTAGGCATCGTTCATGTCATAGATAAAGACGGGGATGGAGGTGATGACGGGTTCACAGGCACTTAAAAGTAAGACCATGATAATTATCCATATTTTTTTCATTCTTCCTCCATGGGCATCTTCATGATGACTTTCGTGTATTCATCGAGTTCACTCTCGAAATAAAGATCGGCTTCTTCGCCATAATAGAGTTTCAAACGTTGATAAACATTCTTTAGACCCATGCTTGAGGATTCTTTTTGNNAGGATGGTGGTAAAAGCTTCTTCGGGTTGGATGCCATGTAGGATGGCGTTTTCAACCAAAGGCTGGAGTGAGAGTTTGATGACTTTGTGATGCAAGACATCCTCATCGATATCAAAGTCGAACTTAAAGGCATTGCGATAGCGAATCTGTTGGATGACCAAGTAATTGCGCACATGTTCGATTTCATCCTTGAGTTCCACCAAGTTCATATCGCTGGAGATGCTCATGCGGAAGAACTTGGAGAGTGCGATGATGGCGTGTTCAACATCTTTGTTTCGGTTGTTTTCACTTAAGGCGACGATAGAATCGAGCGTGTTGTAAAGGAAATGGGGATTGATTTGGTTCTGCAATGCCAAGAAATGTGTCTTACGTTTCTCGTTCTGTTCATTCAAAACCTTCTGCATCAAATCTTTGATCCGATCACTCATCGTATTGAAGGCATCGGCTAAGAGGATGACTTCTTTCTGCCCATCTACTTGAACCCGGGCATCCAAGTCCCCTTGTTCAATCTTGGTGATGTGTTTCTTTAAGATATTCATGGGGTTGGTGATGCGGCGTGAAAACATATAAGAGAAGAAAGCCACAATGACCAAAGTTCCAATGAAGATGAAAAACATGCGAAGTTGAATCTCGGTCTTGGTCAAAATGATTTCATTCACATTGATGAAACTGGCGATCTTCCACCGCGTATCACGGATGGTGTTGACGTTGACATACATGTTCAAACCTTGCCAAAGCGTGAGTTTCCCACCTAAGAGAATCTCCTGAGCAATCAGCACACTATCACATTGACCGGTTTGACAGTCGGGGTTGGAGGAATAGATGAGGCCATTGTTTTGATCGGTGATGATGATGTGGCCTTGGTCCCCTAAATTGGTTTGGGCGGCTAAGGATTTGAATTGGCTGGTGCTCAAATCGATCATCAAAACACCCATTTGATTGGTGTTTCCAATATTGTATTGAACTTGTTTGGAGATGGTCACCACTTCCTCATTGCCATTGAGAATCAGGTTTTCCGTATGAAGGCTACTGAAATGATGGATATCCGGCATGTTTATAGCTTGCTTGAACCAATCGATGTCCTGTATGTGAGGATTGATGGTCAACGGCGTACTGGCTGCGATGACCATCCCTTTGTCATCCAATAAAGCGATGTGTTTGATGTTGCGTTCAAGATTCGTTGTCGCAAGCAAGAGCTCACTGAGTTTATCGATTTCGTTGGTTTTCGTCAGATCCACAATGTACTTCTGCATTGTGTTGGAAATATCGATCACAGAGGAAAGATAGTTCTCATAGTTCATGATGACTTGTTTGTTGATTTCCTTGGAGGTTGTTTCAATCAAACGATCCGTCCGTGAAAAGACCAATTGATTGGTCACACCGGTGGACAATAAAAGCATGATGGCCACGATGGAGATGGAGATGACGAAGAACGATTGACCAATCGAAAGATCACTCAGTTTTTTGATCATTGCGATACTCCTTAGGCGAGACACCCGTATACTTCTTAAAACTGTAACTGAAATAGTAGACGTCGTTGTAGCCGACACTTTGAGCGATTTCGTAGATCTTCTGTGGTGAGAAGCGTAAGAGTTCCTGAGCTTTTTCAATCCGTATCTTGACAAGGTATTTATTGAAGCTCGTATCCAGCATCTTTTTAAATAAGGTGGAGAGATACGAAATGCTGATGCCCAATGCATCACAAACCACGTCCATGCTTAAGAGTGGATCCGTATAATTGTTATCCAGATAACGAATGGCTTCTTCCAAGACTTGGGACGCCGATGTCTGTGATTTGTAAAGATTCATCTCACGCATCTTGAGGACCAATTGTTTGAGATAGTCAAACATCTCGGCCATACGACTAAAAGAAGAAAGTTTATCGAAAAGATCGGTCTCAACCAAATCACTGAGTTCGATGTGGAGGTTGTTTGCGAATTCAATGAAGATGTGGGCAAGGTTGACCAGATAATACTGTTTATTTAAGAGATAGTCTTCTGAGATCTCATTGTTTTTGATGAGGTTGCTGAAGAGTTGGTCGATCTCATCCTTGGAACCAAATTTAATGACATAACGGATATCATCGATCTCTTCCTTGCTTAAAATAAGATCTTTCTTTTTACGTGTCGCAATGTCGCGATAATAGATGATCGATCCCATGTTGAGATAATTACTATAGGACAAAGACTTCTTCGCTTGAAGCAAGGCATTTGAGAACTGTTTGAAGTCATCAAAGGTTTCTGAGACCCCAATCAAGACTTTGATTTCTGAGAATTGCTTCTTCGTGAGAATCAAGTCATAGAGCTTGGTCTCGATCCCCTTCACATCCTCATGTTGTTGATGGATGATGAAGATCAAACCAAAACCACTGTTCATGGAATAGACTTTGGTATCGACGAATTTCTTCTTCAATAAGTTGATTAAGAAGATACGGAGATATTCAATTTCAAGGAAATCAGAATCCGCATCGATTTCAATCAAGCCAACGGTAAAATAACCCTTCATCAGATCGATTCCAAAGATCTTGAAGCGTTCAAGATCCAAGTCATTGATGTTGGAATAGTGCAATAAGGTATTGAATTGGTTCTCAATCAGAGCTGGTAGATTCTCACGATAGATGACATCCAGTCGTTCCTGATTAAAGACTGCTTGGTATTCTTCATCCAAGATGTTCTTGAGTTTGTACAAGAAATGTTTGACTTCTTCTTCCGCAATGGGTTTGGAAAGATAGCTCAAAACATTGAGTTCGATGGCTTCTTTCGCATAGGCAAATTCATCATAGCCAGAGATGAAGGCTATTTTTGTTTTGGGGTATTCGGTACGAATGATGTTGGCCAATTGGATGCCATCGACATAGGGCATCCGGATGTCGGTGATGACGACATCGGGCTTGAGGCGTTCGATCAGATCGATCGCATCGTATCCGTTGGCGGCTTGACCGATGATTTCAAAACCCATATCTTGGGGTATTTTAGAGATGATGCGTTTACGAACTTCTTCTTCATCATCCACAAGTACAATGGTGTAATCTTTTTTCATGTTCACTCTAAGCGCTTTCGCTTCTATTATAGTCGATGTTTACGAATTGCGAAATATTGTATCTTTTGTGTTGTTTTTTACAACGAATTTTGTAAGCGCTTAATGCTATACTGAAATGGGAGATAACACAATGAACCTTAAATGTACCTATCCAGATACACACGATGTGCCTGTGTATTGCTTGGAAAACGATGTTTTAAAAGTAAGTATTTCTGCCTATGGGGCGATGCTTAAATCGCTGGTGTACAAACCTTTGAATCGAGAAACGGTTCTCGGTTTGGCAACGTTTGCGGATGATCAAAGACAGAGTTTCTATCTTGGCGCTTGTGTTGGACGTTGTGGCAATCGGATCGCATTTGGCAAGTTCAGTTTGAATGATAAAGCTTATGAATTGCCTTTGAATGGTCGTCATCATTTGCACGGTGGAATCAAAGGCTTCGATAAGGCGATCTTTCAAGGTCAGTTGATGGATGATCGTTTGATTTTGAGACACACCAGTCCAGATGGCGATCAAGGCTATCCAGGAACAATAGAAATGGAAGTAACATTCCGTTTGGATGAAGCTTCACTGATCATTGACATCAAAGGTCAAAGTGATCAAGATACGCTCTTCGATCCAACGATGCATACCTATTTCAATCTGAATGAAGATAAAGCAGCAATTACAAATCACAAAGTCCGTTTGAACAGTAAGACGATGTATCGAGTTGCGGAGAATGGCGTTACCGATGGGACAACCATCGACGTGACCAATACGATCTTTGATTTCAGGGATGGCAAGAAAATTGGGGATTGCCTAAATAATGATCATGAACAATTGGTACGAGGTCGTGGTTTGGATAACTTCTTCCTAAAAGAACACGATCTTTCGTTCATGGCCGAGTGTCGTGTGGACGATCTGACCCTTGTGATCAATACCGATCAAATGGGAGCGCATGTGTATACCGGGAACTACCTGGAGAAATTGGATGAAAAGGATGCATACAATTTCCTCTCACCGCAAGGTGGCATCTGCTTTGAGACCCAACATGTCCCCAACAGCATCAATTTCGACTTAGACAAGGCTCCGATTCTCAGAGCTGGGCATACCGTCACTTCACAAACCATCTATACCTTCGAAGGAGCAAATCGTGGAAATTAAGAACTTTAAAGAATATGTTTGGACTGATGCTTTTGAAACAACTTTAGAAAAACTGTATGGACCAGAACAGGTCGAAACGCAACGTATCCGTTATCTCAATCTCTTGAGTCGCTTTCAAGAAGTTGTACCTGAAGTGGAAGACTTCGATGTCTTCAGTGCTTCGGGGCGCATTGAAGTCGGTGGCAATCACACGGATCATCAATTAGGACGTGTCTTGGCGATGGCAGTGGATCTGGATACCTTAGCTTTTGTCCGTAAAAACGATGACAACGTCATACGTTTGGTTTCCAAGGATTATGAAATCGCACCCGTTGTTTTAGATGATCTTTCGATTCGTGAAGATGAATTCTATACGACCATGGGCATCATTCGTGGTTTGGCAAACTATTTCAAAGAGATTCATGGGACGGTTGGTGGTTTTGACGCCTACGTGGAAAGCAATGTGCTTTCGGGTTCAGGCATGTCGTCTTCAGCATCCGTTGAAGTCTTGATAGCGAAGATCTTGGACAGTTACTATGGTTCTGATCAACTCAGTGTCAGTGATTATGCGATTCTCTCGCAAAAAGCGGAGAATAATTACTTTAATAAACCCTGTGGGTTAATGGATCAAATGGTCATTGCGCATGGTGGTTTCTGTGCCATTGACTTCTACGATAAAGCCAATCCAAAAGTTGAACAAATCGACAGCCGAGGCATGTTGGAAGATGTCGATATCTGCTTGGTTCAAAGTGGGGGTTCGCATGCGGATCTCTCGGATGATTATGCGGAAATCACGAAGGACTGCAAAGTCCTCTCTCAATATTTCAATCAAGAGTATCTATCGCGTGTTTCGTTTGAAGATTTCTATCAAGAACTGCCTAAGCTTCATGAATCCATGGATACGCGTATTCTCTTGCGTGGCTATCACTTCTTTAAGGAAAACGAACGGGTCTTGGATTTGATGCAAGCATTGGAGAACCAAGATCTTCCTCGCTTCATGGATCACATCATCGCCTCCGGCAATTCTTCCTATCATTATTTACAGAACGTTCTTAACAAACGAGACAATAAACAAGGTTTGGCCTTGGCTTTGATGCTTGCGGAACATCATCTTGAAAACCGTGGCGCATGGCGTGTCCATGGCGGTGGTTTTGCGGGTACGATTCTGATGTTTGTGCCGAAGGCTAAAACAAAAGAACTCAAACAAGCCTATGAAAACGTCTTTGGACTCAACAGTTTCATCCAGATTCGTTTACGTGAAGAAGGCGTCATTCAAGTCCTCTAAAATAAAGACAGCTTACTCCTAGAAGTAAGCTGTTTTTTTAGGCTTCGTTGTTTGCGATGCGTTGGAGGATGGCTTCTTCACCATTGTGACCCAAAACAAGTTCACTGATGAAGGCGATGCCTAAGATACCAACAAGATTCAAACCAAATCTCAAAAGTGTGAATTCAATGCCAAGTGAAGCCGCTTCAAACATAAGCATTGGCAACTTTGTCGTCGACCAAGCGCCCATAAGAATCAGGACATTGGTGAAGGAACTGCCCTTCTTCAAAAGAGTGATTGCGACAGGGAAAGCGCCATATAAAGGACCAGCTGCTGCGGAACCGAGGAAGAAGGCTAAGCCCATGCCTTTGAGTCCACTGCCTTTGCCCATGAGTTTGACCATGGTTTCTTTAGGAACCCAGACATCCAATAAGCCTAAGAGTACAAAGATGGGTGGGATGACCAACATCATCTCTTTCAAACTACCAAAGGCTTTTGTGGTGGATCCAAAGAAGAGATCACGGGCAAAGATGTACAATCCAATATAAATAAGAACCATCAAAATGAAGAGACGGTAACGTTTCAATGTTTTTTTCATTAGAGTACAGCCCCCATGATCAAAGCGACAATAATCGAGAACGCATAAGCTAAACCATTACGCAAGAAAGCGGCCTTCTTACCAAAATACTGTATTTCAAGTGGGAGTGTGATGACACCCACCATCATCAAAGTCGAAATAAAGGCCGCAATTTGCATCACCCCTGCCCCATTGTTTAATAAGGCAACGGCGAGTGGAAAAGCAATAAAGCCTGGAATCAAGGTGATAGAACCCAGAATCGATGCGATGAGGACACCCCAATAACCGGACTCAGCACCCATAAAACGCGAGATTTGATCGGCGGTTAAGAATGTCAAAGCGACACCAATGATCAAAACGATGGCTAAGAGTTGAGGGAGAATGTTCTCAAAGGATTTCCAAGCTTTCTTGAGGGCTTGTACGGTTTTTTGTTTGCTTTTATAAACGGATAAGCCTAAAGCAAAGGCTGTAAAGATATAGATGGTGTTATCCATAGGGCTCCTTTATTGACAAATTTGACAGGGATTCAATTCACGCTTCACAGCGGGATCTTCCAAGAATAAACGTATGGCTTCTTCAATGCTTGTACTTTGAGCTTGAACGGCTTGAATACCAAAGCTTAGAAAGTGATTGTACATGCTTTTACCCATGTGTTGGACAAGGATATGATTAACACCTAGGCTCTTCAGAAAGGCTGCTCGATCATGTTTTAAATGATTGGTGTCTTTCACATCACGAACTTGAATGATCTTGCCTTTGGACACATCATAGAGGCGAAGTTTTTCTGCTTTTCCAAAGTGTTGGGCAATTTGATCGTTCTCAATACCAATAGCAATCATCATTGTCTCGAACTTGGGATCTTGATGGATTTTCACAGTCTCAACTTCTCCACCCCTTACTTCGATCTTTCGTTTTTCAATCAAGGCCAAAGCAAGTTTTTGTCGAGCAGAAGCATAGATGCGTTGAACCGTTGTACGACTCACATGCATGTGTTCTGCACAATGCGCTTGGTTCAAATGTTCGTAATCAATGTGTTTAATGACTTCAAACTCATCCAAGCTTAAAATGACCTTTTGGTTTGACTTGGTTGTGGGTTGATCGACGATTTCGATCGTGCGTTGTTTCTTGGGTCTTGGCATAGCGTTATGAACATATGTTCATTACTAGTATAACGATTATGGGATAAGAATCAAGAAGAAAGCACAAAAAAATGAGTTTTCACTCATTTTCGATATAGATTAGATCAAAGTCTTCAAAGACGACCTTGGATTTCATATTGAAATCTGGGACTTGAGGTCTGAAGTAAGACAGATGACCCTCACGCCAAGTCTCGAGTGTATCGTCTTCCCCTTCACGCTCAAAGCGTTCTTTATCCACATCTTCAAAAGCTAGGATTTCGATGTTTGTAGTTTGAATGACGCCTTTTGGATGTCCTTCCCAATCGGTGAAAAGACTTAAATCACCTACTCTGGGCATCGAGATATGCTCATTCAAATAATAATCATAGGATGAACAGGTCGCCCTCTTCTTACCTTTAAGGACACGCTCACAGAGATCATTGGCGGTTTCTTCATCATCGTCAAAGTAAAACACCTCATAGCAGACTGTGTCCAATAGGCGATTAGTTTTTGTACAAAAGCGATCCCAAAATTGGGCTTGTTCAGTCGTTTTGAAGTTCATGACTTAAGCATAAACAGTTTTAGTTGTATAGTAAAGATAGGAGGATTTATGCACACAAAAATAATCTGTCTTACTGGCGGCAATCGTGGCATCGGTGAAGCCATAGCCAAGCAATTCATAGAAGAAGGCGCAATTGTGTACTCAATCGATAAGGAACCGTACCAAGGCACACTCCCTATCCATTTCTTTGTCGGCGATGTGTCCAAACGTTTGGATCGTGAGCTTTTTGTGCAACACATCCTTACCCATCAAGATCACATCGACGTCATCGTAAATAATGCGATGGAGAGTAGCCATGGGATCTTAAGTGATCTGGATTTGGATCAATTTGAACGGATCCTCAGCATTGGCATCACCGCGCCTTATCATCTAGCGGCTTTGTGTAAGGATCATATGCCGGAAGGTTCAAGCATTGTGAACATTCTTTCTTCGCGTGCCTTTCAATCCCAGAAAAATACAGAAGCTTATAGCAGTGCCAAAGGGGGTCTCTATGCTTTGACCCATGCTTTGGCAAACAGTCTAGGTCCAAGGATTCGCGTCAATGCGATCGCGCCAGGTTGGATTCATACGGGACAAGCTGAACTCAGTCCAGAAGACCATGCCCAACATCTTACAGGACATGTGGGGACGGTTGAGGACATTGCCGAGATGGTCTGTTTTCTCACCAGTTCTAAAGCGAAATTCATCACCGGTGAAACGATAATGATCGATGGTGGGATGAGCAAACGGATGATCTATCACAACGATGAAGGATGGTTGTATCACATATAAGAGACTCTAATGTAAGATTTACATCATGCTTACATATTTTTACAGCCTTTTCATTGACACGTGGAATGGACTATGTTAAAGTTTGACAAAAGTTAATAAACCACGTTTCAAGAGGCTGCGATCGTCATTAGTTGATTCAATGAGGGACCATCGCCGAAGCATTCTTTGCTGGGGGTATGTTTAAGAAACATATCACTGTTTACACCCGTTTGCCCAAATGGTTGTAAGTGCGCTTGGAACCTTGGTCGGGCAAAAGGAACGCGTATGCCACAAGCCTTTTGCTTGTGGCTTTTTGTCATAAGGAGAACCCCATGTCATTCAATCCGTTTCCAATTAAGAATCATCAGCTTTATATCGGTGAACATACTGTGAGCAGCCTAGCTCAACAGTTTGGCACCCCCCTCTACATCATGGATGAAGCTTTGATGCGGCATCAGATGCGTTTATTTAAGCAAAACTTTAAACATAAGTTCATAAATACTGAAGTCGCTTATGCTTCTAAAGCGTTTTTGAATCTTGCGATGTGCAGAATGGTGGATGAGGAAGGCTTACATTTGGATGTGGTCAGTGGGGGTGAACTCTACACGGCTAAACAAGCTAAGTACCCCATGGATAAAATAATCTTCCATGGCAATCACAAGACACGTGATGAGCTTCAACTCGCTTTGGACTATAAAGTTGGACTGATCGTTTTGGATAATCCTTTTGAAATGGATACGATTCAACACTTACATCCCATACAGCCTGTTCCGGTCCTCTTACGTGTCAATCCTGGCATTGAAGCCCATACGCATGACTATATTGCGACAAGTCGTTTGGATTCTAAGTTTGGGATGAGCATTTTCAGTGATGAGACTTTGGATCTAATTGAGCAATTGAATCAAAGCGAACATTTTGATTTCAAAGGTCTTCACTGCCACATCGGTTCGCAAATCTTTGATGGGACATCTTTCGTCAAGGAGATTCAAGCATTGCTCCAGTATGTCAAACGCGTCTTTGACGAAAAAGGAATTGAAATAGAGATTTTGAATCTTGGGGGTGGTTTTGGGGTTCAATACACCGCTGAAGACCATGCCATAGATTTGGAAGCCACGTTACCACAATTGTTGGACACTGTTTATTCGGAAACCTTACGTTTGAATCTTCAAATGCCAACGATCATCATTGAACCAGGAAGATCAATCGTCGCGAATGCGGGCATCACCGCTTATACCATTGGGGCTACCAAACAAACGCCTTCCGGCAAGGAGTATGTGTTCGTGGATGGGTCGATGGCGGATCACATTCGAACAGCCCTCTATCAAGCAAAATACGAAGCCGCACTCGTCGATCGTATGAATGAAATGGCGGATCATCACTATACCTTGGCGGGTCGTGCCTGTGAATCGGGTGACATCTTGATTCATGATTGCTTACTACCTAAGGTTGAAATAAACGATATTCTTTGTGTCTTCAGTACCGGTGCATATCATTATTCCATGAGTTCAAACTACAATCGCCTCCTTAAACCGGCTGTCATCTTTGTGAATGAAGATGCCATCCGTATTGTCAATAAACGTGAGACCTATGAAGACCTACTCACACAGGATCGCCTATGAATACCGTTGTCCTAAAATACGGAGGTTCATCGGTTTCAAGCGTTGAAAAGATGAAAGCTTTGGCTCAGCGCATCCTGCAAAGAAGAGATGCGGGGCTGGATGTCGTGGTGGTGGTATCGGCCATGGGCAAAACCACCAATCATCTCTTGGAGCTTGCGCATGAAGCATCCTCCAGCCCATCGAAACGTGAAATTGATTTGCTTCTAAGTACCGGTGAACAAGTTTCCATCTCACTCTTCTCAATGATTCTCAACGATATGGGGTATCCTGCCATTGGTTTGACGGGAACCCAAGCTGGCATCAAAACCAAGGGCTTGCATACACGCAATACCATTGAAGACATCGATGTCTCGCGTATTCAGAAACATCTCTCGGAAGGTAAAATTGTTTTAGTGGCAGGCTTCCAAGGCGTCAATGCCTTAGGGGATATCACCACCTTGGGTCGTGGTGGATCCGATACCACTGCCGTTGCCTTAGCATCCAAATTGGCCTGCAACGCTGAGATCTACACCGATGTCCAAGGCATCTATGGCGTCGATCCGCGTTTGTATCCAAATGCAAACAAATTGGATTTCATCAGTTTTGAAGAAATGAAAGAGATGGCGTTCTTAGGGGCGAAAGTCATGGAGCCCAGATCGATTGAGATTGCCCATCGTTTCAATACCGCAGTGTATGTCGGTTCCGCTCATGAAGATGTGCCAGGAACTTGGATCAAGGAGAGTGATGCGTCTATGGAAGAAAAATCAATCAGTGGTTTATCCGTCAGTGAGAATGTGATGATGGTCAATGTGCGTAAATTACCTGCACAGGCTAAACACATGGCCAATCTCTTTATCCGTTTAGCTGAGAATGATATCAATGTCGATATGATCACGCAATCCCAACACCCCAATGGCATGATGGATGTGGCATTCACCACTTCACTTGAAGAATTGGACATGGTTCAAAGCGTGCTTAAAACAATTACCGATGAAGTCCCGCAATGCGAATGGGACATCGATCAAGATTGTGTCAAAGTATCGGTTGTCGGGATCGGGATGCGCACCCAGACAGGGGTCGCGGCAAAGCTCTTCGCCCTGCTCAGTGACGCGGACATTGGTTTCAAATTGGTCACGACCTCTGAAATCAGTATCTCCTATACCCTCTCAAAGAAAGATAAACTGCGTGCGGTTGACGTGATCGCAGAACATTTCCATCTATGAGATCATTTAGTAAATACCATGGGACAGGGAATGACTTCATCTTTGTCCAAGGACCTGTAGAGAATCCATCAGAACTCGCACAAAAGCTCTGTGATCGTCACTTTGGGATCGGAGCAGATGGTTTGATGTATGCAAGTTCAAGTGATCGTGCGGATATCCGCATGCATTACTTCAACAGCGATGGCAGTGAAGCACGGATGTGTGGGAATGGTTTACGGTGTTTCGTACGATATCTCTTGGATGAAGGATTGATGGATAAAGAAAACTTTACTGTCGAAACCGCTGCAGGCTTGATTCCTGTGGAAGCACATGGCGATCACATCGTTTTGGATCTACCTGTAAATCGCTTGAAGCTGGATGAAAGTGAATTGACGATGACGCTGGATGCATCCGGCTCCGTGAACGTCGATAATGTATGTGTGTATCCCTTGTTTATGGGGACACAACACGCCGTGGTCTTTGCGAATCCAGAAATGGACATCAAGGTTTTGGGTCCACAACTGACAAAACATGAAATCTTTCCCCAAGACATCAACGTGAATTTCGTGGAAATCTTGGACCAGAACAGTTTGAAAGTCATCACCCATGAACGGGGTGCGGGTTGGACCTTGTCTTGTGGTACGGGCGTCTGTGCATCCGCATGGATCGCACATCATACACATCAGACGGATTCCACCATGCAGGTTTTCGTACCAGGAGGTGCACTTAGTGTCAAGATCTTCGATGATTTCGTACGATTAAGTGGACCCGCTGTATTTATCGCTAAAGGCGAATTCAAGGAGGACTGAGATGCGTATTGCCATTGTTGGGGCGACCGGTTTGGTCGGTCAAACCTTTATTAAAGTCTTAGAAGAATATCATTTGAACATTTCAGAATTGGCTTGTTTCGCTTCGTCTCGCTCTGCAGGGAAAACAATTCATTTCAATAACCAAGCTATTCCTGTGGAAGTCTTGGATGAGCACAGTTTTGATCGTGGTTTTGATTATGCTCTCTTCTCAGCGGGCGGTTCGATCAGTGAAAAGTATGCACCGATTGCGGCAAAAGCGGGCTGTATCGTTGTGGATAACAGTTCACAGTGGCGTATGGATCCAAGTGTTCCCTTGGTCGTGCCAGAGATCAATTTGAATCATGTGCAAGCGAATCATGGCATCATCGCCAATCCCAATTGTTCAACGATTCAATCGGTTATCCCTTTGAACGCACTGAAAGCTTGGGGTTTGAAGCGTGTTGTCTATACGACCTATCAAGCTGTTTCCGGTTCTGGTCAAAAAGGTGTGGATGATCTGGAACGTAATCTCAAACAACTCCCCTCCACTTTCTATCCAAAAAATATCTTGCATAATGTCATTCCTCAAATCGATGTCTTTCTACCCAATGGGGATACGAAAGAGGAACGTAAGATGATCGATGAGACACGTAAGATCTTAGATCTTCCAAACCTATCCATTACCGCAACTTGTGTACGTGTGCCGGTGCTCAATGGGCACAGTGTGGCCATCAATGTGGAATTGGAAAATGATTTTGATTTAAACGATATTTTGGATGCTTTAGCCAAACAAGAAGGCATCCGTTTGATGCGTGATGCTTACCCAACCCCTTTGGATGTCAGTGGACAAGATGCGGTCTTCGTTGGTCGCGTCCGTCGTGATGATTCAATACCAAATGGTCTTCACCTTTGGGTGGTGGCGGATAATATCCGTAAAGGAGCGGCTGCGAATGCCGTGCAGATCGTACAGAAACTTGAGGAGAAGAGACATGTTATTTAGAGGATCCGGTGTGGCTTTGGTGACACCCTTTAATGAAAATGGAATTGATATAGATCAGTTACGAAGTTTGATCGAGTGGCACATCGAGGCGAAGACAGATGCGTTGATCATCATGGGAACGACCGGTGAAGGTGCGGTTTTAAACGATGAGGAAAAAACCATCTTACTAAAAGAAGCCATTAAAGTTGGGAAAGACCGCATCGTCATGATTGCGAATACCGGAACCAATGACACACATGCGTCCATTCAATGGTCATTGAAAGCCCAAGCCATGGGTTATGATGGTTTGCTTATGGTCTGCCCCTACTACAATAAGCCTACACAACGCGGTTTGATCGCACATTTCACAGCGATTGCGGATGCGATGAACATCCCGATTATTCTATACAATGTGCCGGGTCGTACCAGTGTCAATCTGAGTGCGCAATCCTGCATTCACTTGGCGAAGCATCCCAACATCGCAGGTGTGAAAGAAGCGAGTCATGATTTGAATCAAATCAAAGCCATCATCGATGGCACAGAAGATTTTGCGGTATATTCCGGAAATGATGATCAGAACTTGGACATCTTGAAATTAGGTGGTCAAGGCTTCATCTCGGTGACCGGTAATCTTGTGCCTGAAAAACTGAAGGCGTTGAGTGATGCGTATTTTGGGGATGATTTGCTTAGTGCAGAACGTATTCAAAACAGTTTGGCTGCACTCAACGATGTCCTCTTTATTGAGTCCAATCCAGTTCCGATTAAGACAGCACTCAATCATATTGGTAAAAATGTAGGCGCATGTCGTTTGCCTTTGGTTGAATTGGAAGTACAAAATCATGCGAAACTCATTGAAGTGATGAAAGCGAGTGGCGTATGCAACTCTTGATTGTAGGTTATACCGGTAAAATGGGGATCGCCATCCAAAGCTTATTGAAACAGTATCCACAGATTGAGGCTACCGGCTTAAGTCGACATGAACATTTGAATTGTGTAAGCAATATCCTCGATACACAAGGCATTGATCTGATTTTGGACTTCTCTAAACCGGATGCTTTGGGCTCATATTTACCTTACGCTGTTACACATCACATACCCTGTGTCATCGCCACAACTGGTTATTCTGATGAACAACTGCTTGCGATTCGAACGGCAAGTGAAACGATCCCTCTTTTCTACAGTGCGAACTTCTCTAAAGGGATCCATGTGCTTAAGCAATTGATCAAAAAAATGAATGACTTGTGTCCTGAAGATCATGTGGATCTTACGGATATTCATCATATCCACAAAGCCGATGCGCCAAGTGGTACTGCCAAAGCTTTGATCGAGACGATTCAAACAGGTAGAGCACAAGCGTTGAGTGTTATTTCTGATCAAACTGGTTTAAGAGCTGACCATGAGCTCCATCTACACGTATCCCGTTTGGGGAGTGTGGTTGGGGAACACAGTGTCATTTATTCCAGTGAACTGGAAGCGATTGAATTGAAGCATACTGCGTATACGAAAACAAATTTTGCCAAGGGTGCTTTGGATGCGGCTGTATGGCTGATGGACAAAGAACCAGGCTACTATACCATGGAGGACTTATATGGAAACGTTTCTAAGTGATCCCTATGCGATTGCCGCATACATCAAACAAGCAGTAAAGAAAACACCGGTGAAACTTTGGGTTCAAGGCGATTTCAACGATGTGAATTTGGATGGCTTGATGGCTTTTGGAAGTTCTGATTTTAAATTCATCGTGGGTGAAGCACAGGTCGTAGAGGCCTGGTTGGAACTGAATAAAGCAAACATAACAGCCCAGTTCATGGAAGTGGATCGTCGCAATTCTGCGATCCCCCTTTTAGACATCACCCATTTGGAAGCACGCATTGAACCGGGTGTCACGATTCGTGATTTTGTGACGATTGGTAAACAAGTCGTCATCATGATGGGAGCTGTCATCAATATTGGAGCTGTGATTGGCGATGGGACGATGATTGATATGAATGCGGTGGTCGGCGCACGTGGAACGATTGGTAAGAATTGCCATATTGGAGCCGGTGCGGTCGTGGCAGGTGTCTTGGAACCCCCAAGCAAACAGCCGGTCATCATTGAAGATGATGTCTTGGTTGGCGCGAATGCGGTGATTTTAGAAGGTGTGCGCATCGGTAAAGGCAGTGTTGTGGCAGCGGGAGCGGTTGTCTTGGAAGATGTGCCACCCGGTGTGGTCGTGGCGGGTTCTCCAGCTAAAATTGTTAAAGTGAAAGATGCGAAAACTGAAGCGAAGACGGAAATCCTCCAGGACTTGAGAAAATGAATCAGCTCAAGACCTGGCGTCGTGAACTTCATCAAATACCAGAATTGAGCTTTGATTTACCAAAGACGCATGCGTATGTGTTTAAGGCATTGAAAGCCATGGGTTATGAACCTTTCACCATGGCAAAGACAGGCATCATTGTTTATAAAGAAGGTTTGATAAAGGAAGCCATCGCATTTCGAGCGGATATGGATGCCCTTCCGATTCAAGAAGAAATCACTTCTGAACATCGCTCATCGCGTCCAGGTATGATGCATGCTTGTGGACATGATGGGCATATGGCTATGGTTCTCGGACTGGCGGATTGGGCTAAAGATAAGACGTTCAAACATTCCCTCCTCTTTGTGTTTCAACCCGCTGAGGAAGGTCCTGGTGGTGCGAGACAACTCATTGAAGAAGGCTTGTTTGAACAATACAAAGTAAAAGCGATGTTTGGACTTCATCTCTATCCAAACCTTAAAAGCGGTCAATTGGCTTTGATCAAGGGTCCAATGATGGCACAGACGAATGAATTTGACTTGGTGGTTCATGGACGCTCCGCCCATGGGGCTCAGCCTCATTTGGGAGTCGATGCGATGGTGATTCAGGCACAATTGGTGCTTGCTTTACAAAGCATTGTATCGCGTTCAGTGAACCCATTGGATGCGGCAGTGCTGACCTTGGGTACGATTCAGGGTGGAGAAGCTCGAAACATCATTCCCCAACAGATCGAACTCAAAGGGACGATCCGTTGTTTTAGTCCGAAGGTGTTCGAAACAATCAAGGAGAGAATCAACGCGATCACACAGGGCTTGGCACATGCTTATTCCTGTAAAATCGAGGTCATCTTCAAGGCTTCTTATCCTCCCGTCATCAATCCCGAAGGACTCTACACAATGGTAGATTCAATCATTGATGATTCTGAGAAAAGCATCATTGATCCGATGATGTTTGCGGAAGATTTCAGCTACTATCAAGCACAGGTTCCGGCGTTCTTTGCGATGTTAGGTGTTCGTAATGAAGCCTTGGATCACATTTATCCTTTGCATCATGGACGCTTCAATTTTGATGAGTCTGTGTTGGAAATCGGTTTAGATTATTATCAACGCATTCTTGAACACTTGGAACGTTAAGTTTCCAGTGTTTTCTTTTGAAATTTCGTGTACATAGTGTAAAATGAATTGGAGTTAATACCATGAAGAAAATTAAAACGATTCTATCGAAGTTTCAAAACAGTCTCTTCTTTACCTATAACATCATCAGCTATCTTGCCTTGATGGGTACCTTTTTCTGGATTTTTTCTTATGCTTACCCAGAACTCTTACAACTTACTCGTGAAGCTGCGGTTGCCTTGGTTACGTATATCTTGACCGCCCTCTTTATGCTCAATGCCTATGGTGGCATGGATGTGGGTGAGAAACGGACACGTCAGATCGTATATTCTTTGATTCTGGTCGTCTTGTTTGCGGACTTGTTTACGTATTTGTTGATACAGGTCACCAACCCAAGCATCTGGAACATCTGGCAGTTTGGTTTCTACAGCATCCGGCGTTTATTGTTCACTTTTGTAGTTCAAGTCTTATTGATCATCGCCTTGGCATGGATCGGCAATCGGATCTACTATCGATTGAATCCACCGAAGAAGACCTTTATTATTTATGGAACGAAGAAGAAGCCGAATAAATTGATACAAAAGATTACCAAGCAAGCCTATACCTACGATGTGAAGACCGTCGCATCCAATTTGAGTTTTCTGCAAAACATCGAAAAAATGGAAGGTCATGATTTGGTCATCCTCTATGGTTTAGCAAAGGATGAGCGGATTGCGTATTCTGAATATTGTTATAAACATAAGGTTGCACTCTTGTTCAGTGCGGAGATCATGGATGTGGTGGAATTTAGATCCAAACATACCTTGATTGATGATATTTCCTTGTTTTCAACCAATATCGCAGAAATATCGATAGAAGATCGTATCTTAAAGCGTTTGTTGGATATCTTTGTTTCTTTGGTGGGTTTGATTCTGACCTCTCCTTTGTGGTTGATCTTTGCGATCTTAATCAAGCTTGAAGATAAGGGTCCTGTGTTCTTTAAACAGAAGCGGATGACTAAGAATAATCGTGAGTTTGAAATCATCAAATTCAGAACGATGAAAGTCAATGTGGAGAACCGCAGTGCCACGAAGAATGATGATCGCATCACCAAGGTTGGTAAGGTCTTGCGTAAGATTCGTTTGGATGAATTGCCTCAGATTTTGAATATTCTTAAGGGTGATATGTCGGTTGTGGGTCCACGACCTGAGATGTTGGAGAATGTGAATGCGTATACGGAAGAGATGCCGGAGTTCGCTTTACGTTTACGGGTCAAAGCTGGTTTAACCGGTTATGCGCAGATTTATGGGAAGTACAATACAAGTCCAAAGGATAAGTTGATCTTGGATTTGATGTATATTGAGAATTTCAATATCTTCTTGGATATCAAGTTGATCTTACAGACGGTTATGGTTTTCTTGAAGATTGATGACAGTACAGAAGGATTTGATGAGGAAGATGACACACAATGAGTTTGTGTGTCTTTTTTTTAGTATAATAGAGGCATGAAATCCGTTGTCTTCATTGCCTCTACGGGAGGCCATCTCAATGAATTGCTTCAATTGAAGCCTTTATTTGATCATTATGACTATCAAATCATCACCGAAGGTGGACCTTCGACGAAACATCTCTTGGACAAGTATCCGAAGCGTGTCCATTTTCTTTTGTTTGGTTCCAAGGAACATCCTTTCTCGTATCTCTTCAAGTTTACGGCGAATAGTTTTCTTTCGCTTTACTATGTCTTGAAGTTCAAGCCTAAGGTCATCGTTTCAACGGGGACACATACGGCGGTACCGTTTTGTTATTGGGGGAAGTTGTTCAAGGCAAAGATTGTATATATCGAGACTTATGCGAATGTTTATAACGGCAATGTGGCGGGTAAGCTTTTATATCCCATCGTGGATGAGTATTTGATTCAGTGGGAGGAATTGCAGGCTGTGTATCCTCGTGCGAAGTTTGTGGGGAGGATTTTTTAATGAAGAAACGCTTGTTGTTTGTGAACGATGAAATGGTGATGGGCGGAGTCGCTCGGATCTTGAATAATGTGCTTCGGCGCATTGATTTGAATGCGTATGATGTGGATGTGTTGATTTTGCATCCCCACGGCGAGCTTTTAAGTGAGTTGCCGGAGGGTGTTCGTCTGTTGGATTCGCGTCCTTTCTTTAAGGGTGTGGATGTGACTTTGAATTTGGTGCTGAAACAAGGACGTTGGTTGGATGTTTTGCATAAGCTCCATGTCTTGTTTTATATGAAGACGGGTTTGATTCACAATAAGATTAAGGCTGAACGTAAGTTGATGAATTTGGATGTTTATGATGTGGAGATCGCATCGAAAGAAGGGTTCTGCACGATATTCGTATCCAATGGATCAAGCAAACGTAAGATCAATTGGATTCACATCGATTACAGTGCTCGCAACTACGCGACCCATCATATGAATTTGATGCATGAAGCCTTGAAGTCGATTGATTTGAATATTGCGGTGTCACAGAAAGCACGCGATGCGTTTGCGGAACTGTTTGAAGTTAAAAATATCATTGCGATTCCCAACCTGATGGACATCGATGGTTTGAAGGAAAGAGCCTTGATGGATTGTGATGTGGCGTATCGTAAAGATCGTGTGAATCTTGTGTCGGTTGGTCGTTTCCATCCGCAGAAGGCTTTTGATCGTTTGATCCATGCGATGGCGGAGCTGAGAGCCTTGGATCTTCCGGTTGATTTATATCTGGTTGGGGATGGAGAATTGAAACCAAGCTGTGAAGCCTTGAGTCATAAACTTCATCTTACAGATCATATTCATTTCTTGGGTTCCAAACGTAATCCAATGCCTTATATCAAACAAGCAGACTGCTTTGTCCTACCTTCCTTGTACGAAGGTTATCCGACAACGGTCATTGAGTCGTTCTTTGCGGGTACACCGGTTTTGGCCTGTGATGTCTCGGGTGTGTATGAACAGATTCAAGAAGGTCATAATGGCTGGGTGGTAAGCAACAGTCAAGAAGCCCTGAATGAACGTTTGATTGAAGTTGTACGCAATCCAGAACGATTGAAGCCGATGCGCGAGCACTTATTGGATTATCATTATGACAATGCGTCGATTTTTGAGCGTTTCATGAAAGCTGTGGAGGGTCAGGTATGATTTTGGTTACCGTTGGGACACAGGATAAGTCCTTTAAGCGATTGATTGAAGCCATAGACCATCAGTTGGAAGCAGGCTTGATTCAAGAAGAAGTAATCGTACAATCTGGTTATACGCAGTACAGCAGTACACGCATGACGATCATCCCCTATTTCTCTCAAGATGATTTGGATGTGTATCGTCAAGAAGCTTCCTTAGTGATCACTCATGGTGGTGTTGGTAGTATCTTAGATGCTTTGCGTTATCATAAAAAGGTCATTGGGGTTGCACGTTTGAAGCAGTATAAGGAACATATCAATGATCATCAAGTTGAGATTTTGGAGAAGTTTGCGAAGGAAGGTCATCTACTTTATGCGTCGGATTTGGCCATGATTCCAAGTCTTGTCAAGGAAGCGAAGGATTTTTCACCCAAGCCCTACCCCTTCAATAACAAACTTTTGCTTGAACACGTTAAAAAAGTTATAGATTCGTTCATTAATGAATAAAATGTGTTAAATATGTAGTTTTTAACACTCATCGTGTGTAGATTTTAAATTGATTTGTAATTACAATAGAAACATAGTCGAGGGGACTTTTGATGGGAACGAACGAATTTGGGGAAGTCGTTGCGTTAGGTCTTCCAAAAGATAAGGAATTCGAAAGTTTCCGTAAAGCTTTTGGGAATCGCGTTAAACACTTCAGGAAGAGCAGTGGCTTATCTCAAGAAGAGTTGGCCGAAAGAAGTGGTCTACACCGCAATTACATTTCAGATGTGGAGCGGGGTCGCCGTAATTTATCCTTGGACGCTTTGTTAAAGTTGGCCAATGGATTGGGGATTAACATTCGGGATATGTTCTGACGTCAATTAGCGCTGTGAGGCGCTTTTTGATTGCTTGTATGCTATAATACAAAGGTAAAATTATGGAAATCCTACGTGCTTTAATCGTTACAATCATTGGTGTGTTTCTCTTGATGACACTTTGGCCGCTCTTTGTGTTTTTGGTCTTAGTGTTTTTGGCGTATTGGGTTTACATCTCAATGCGTTTGCGTAAGATGGGTGAAACCATACGTCAATCTACAAGTGAAACAAGCCAATCAAAACCCAGTGATCCCAATGTGATCGATGTGGAATATACAGAAAGAAAAGAATAAGTCTATGGTCAATTTAAATAGTGAGTTTGAGGCTGTTACGGAAGCAGACATACCCTTGTTGGAGCGTTTCTTGGAAATCGCTCAGATTGAGGAAAGCAATCACAATCTGGTCAATCTTTTTTTATGGCAGACACAGTATCCAGTTTGGCAGTATCATACGGAGGATTATTTGCTTTTATTGGGGATTCATAAGGGTAAGTTGTTTACCTACATGCCTTTGTGTAAAGCAGAATTCTTTGAGGAAGCCATCTTGAAGGCTCGATCGATTTTTAATCACTATGAAATGCCCTTTGAATTATCCTGTTTCACGCGGATTGCTTTAGATAAGATTGAGACCATCCTACCAAAGCTTAATGTGCAGATTGAATGTGAAGCTGCGGATTATGTGTATGAAGGTGAGAAGATGCGGACCTTGTCGGGTAAGAAACTTCAGAAAAG
Organism: Erysipelotrichaceae bacterium; assembly: GCA_003543215.1. Taxonomy (GTDB): domain Bacteria; phylum Bacillota_I; class Bacilli_A; order Erysipelotrichales; family Erysipelotrichaceae; genus UBA2212. The sequence goes on from DPJD01000002.1 coordinate 53,040, forward strand.
ACGGAATAATTACAATCACTTTGTGAGTTTATATGAAGGACATTATACTTTTAGCGAAATGTCTAAGGATGATATTCCTGAATTAAAAGAATACATGAAGCAGTGGCGTGTGGATCGTACAGAAGAGTATTTGAATTATGAGGCTGAAGGTGTTGAGAATGTCTTGAATCTCTTTGGTGTCCTACCCTATCGTGGCGGCGTGATTCGCATTGATGGTGAAATTAAAGCCTTCATCATTGGATCGATGACCTCTAAACGGATGGTTCAAATCAACATTGAGAAAGCCGATCCAACGATACGGGGTTTATATCAAGCGATTGAGAAGTTATTTCTAGAACAGTTTTATCCGGATGTGCCGTGGGTGAATCGTGAGGATGACATGGGGATTGACTCCTTGCGTCAAGCTAAACAAGCCCTGCATCCGGCGTATATGATTGATAAATACAGGATCAAAGAACATGGCACGACTTAGACGCGCAAAAGATGAAGAGAAGGCACTGATCTACCGCTGGTGGAAAGGTATTTTTGCTGAGGATGATGGGGGTCACAGTGATTATTACTTTGAGCACTATTATCAGAGTAAACAGTCTTATGTCTTGGTGGATGAGAAGGATGAGTTGATCAGTAGTTGTCAGGTGCATACGAAGACCTTGATGTTCAATCAGAAGCCGTTACAGGTGAGTTTGATTGTTGGAGTGTTCACACTGCCGAAGTATCGTAAACAGGGCTATATGAAAGAGTTATTGGACAAGGTGATTGATATCATGTCGTATCGTGATACCTTGACCTTGATTCAAGCCTATGTCCCTCATTTGTATGAGCCTTATGGATTCAAACAGATCTATGTGCGTAACATCTTCTGGTTGGATGTGTTAAGTTTACCGACGGTAAGTCCATTGGGTATCAGCTATAATGTGTCCCCTTTGGAGCTACGTGATCTGTATCGTGAGTTCACCCAGCACTTCACAGGCTATTGCGTACGAAATGAGCAGGACTTCAATCTTCTCTTAGGCGAAATGAATGCGATGTCGGGTAAATTGGTTGCTTATCAAGAAGATGGTAAACTCCTTGCCTATGCCTTTGTGTATCCGCATGGGGATCATTTGGAAATCGATGAGATGGTGTATTTGAATTCGAAAGCTTTAGTGGCGATACTCGGCTCACTGAAGAGTACGAATCTACCGATTCGCTTAGCCGTGAGTGAGAAAGAAGACTTGAGACGACTCTTCCCACACGCAGATTTGGAGCGACAAGCGTATACCAGTGTACGCGCGAATGAGCTGCGTTTATTGAATGATTTGTATAAGTTGAGTGTCAAAGATGTGGAAGGCTTGTTTATGGCTGCAGAGAAGCCGCTTTGGATCCGGGAAAACCAGTGAAAAAGCGGTTTTTAATATGTTTGCGAAAGGTCTCACAATTGACTTTTGGGGTGGTGCGCGTCTATAATTAGTCTGTCAATTAGGAGGAAAATTTATGACAGCAAGAATTGCGATTAATGGATTTGGTCGTATCGGGCGTTTGGCTTTCCGCATCATGTGGGGCAATCCAGCGTTTGAAATCGTTGCATTGAACGATTTGACCGATGCGAAGACCTTGGCTCATTTATTGAAGTATGATACATCTCAAGGACGTTTCGATGGTCACACCGTCAGCTTTGAAGGCGATGATTTGATCGTTGATGGAAAGACTGTCCGCGTATTAAAAGAAAAAGATCCAAGCTTATTGCCTTGGGCTGATTTGAAAGTTGATGTCGTTATCGAATCAACAGGTTTCTTCACAAAGAGAGACACAGCTTCCGCTCACATCAAAGCAGGTGCTCGTAAAGTCATCATCTCCGCTCCAGCGGGTGACGATGTCGAAACAGTTGTCTTTAACACCAACCATGAAATCTTGGATGGTAGTGAAACGGTTATTTCCGGTGCTTCTTGTACCACAAACTGCTTGGCGCCTATGGCTAAGGCATTGAATGATGCGTTTGAAATCGTCAATGGTACGATGACAACGATTCATGCGTACACCAATGACCAAAACACATTGGATGCGCCTCACCGTAATGGTGACTTGCGTCGTGCACGTGCTGCGGCTGCAAACATCATTCCGAACTCCACCGGTGCTGCTAAAGCAATCGGCTTGGTCGTTCCTGAATTGAAGGGTAAATTGGATGGGGCTGCACAACGTGTTCCTGTCATTACCGGTTCTTTGACGGAATTGGTAGCAGTAGTTAAAAAAGAATGTACAGCAGCTGAAGTCAATGCGGTCATGAAGGCTGCAGCGAATGAATCTTACGGTTATACAGAAGATCCAATCGTTAGCTCCGATGTCATCGGCATTGCGTTCGGTTCATTGTTTGATGCGACACAAACCAAAGTTCAAAACATTGGTGGTGTCTGCTTGGTTAAGGTTGCGGCTTGGTATGATAACGAAGCTTCATACACCAACCAATTGGTTCGTACAGCTCAATACTTGGCTGAACAATCAAAGTTCTAAGATCAACAAAAACACTTTAAACGGTGCATACGCCTCGTTTAAGGTGTTTTTCTTTTGAACACATCATTTGTATATCTGAAGTGAGTTTGTTAAACTAAGGGCATGAAAACCGTAGATTTCAATGATTCCTTAGCAAACATCATCAAACAGTATCCAGAGTTACTGGATATTCTCTATGATTTTGGGTTCACACAGATTAAAGCACCGGGTATGCTTCAAACCGCGGGTAAGTTCATGACACTTAAGATGGGTTGTGAACTTAGAAAGATTGATGTCAGTGCCTTGGAAAATCATCTAATCAACCTGGGATATACCATAAACGAGTAAGAGACGCTAATCAATGTAGCGTCTCTTTTTTAAAGCGATAGAGGGTTGAGAAGATGAAGGCATAAATAGGATACGTAAAGTCATTTACGGTCTGATAGTATTTATTCTTCAAACCAGAACCTTTCAAGTAAGGATTCCCCTTCCATTTCGGGAAGTTTCTTGTAAGGATCTTATAGCTAAGAACCAAGGTAAGTTTACGATCTTTTTTATCTTTGATCTGACACGTTCTCAAGAATGAATTGCCGAGGAAGAAACGAACGAAGAGATATTCGAGTTCCCTTTCGTATTCCTCATAGACAGAGCGTTGCTTATAGAATGCTAATAAGTCCTCAAACACATGAATCATATCTTTGACACGTTCATTGTGATTATGTGTAATGGATCCTGTAGTCTGCCGATAATGGACAAAGGGTTCGGATACGTAGGACCATCTCTGAATGAATGGCGTGATCTTATACAAGAATGACGCATCTTCGTAACGAAAACCTGTTGGGAAATTGATATCTAAACGCTTAATAAAGTCAGTACGATAGAGCTTGTTCCAAAGTGTGGCAAACATAGAAGTCAGGATTTCTTTATTGTTTGCATACGGTCCATCTTTAACAATATTTTCTTGGTCTGGATAGGACCAATAGAAATCACTGAAGACGACATCAGCTTGTTCGGATATGGCTTTGTTATAGAGCGTCTCAAACATGTTTGCCTCAGCAGTATCATCACTGTCCAAAAAGCCAAAATACTCTCCTACGACCTTAGAAAGCCCATAATTGCGCGCATCCGCGATGCCACCATTGAGTTTAGTGAAGATACGGATTATTTCAGGATAATCTGTCTTAAACTGTTCACAGATTTCAAGTGAACGGTCAGTAGACCCATCATTGATACAGATGATATCGATGCCATTTAAAGATTGATTAACCAAAGAATCGAGTGTTGAAGCTAAAAAGCGTTCAGCGTTGTATATGGGAACAATGATACTTACTTTTTTTGACATGTTAGTTACTCACGAAGCGCTCACGATACTCACGTGAAGCGAAATAGTTGTTTTCGACGACTTTATATCCTAACAATAAGCGTTGATATAAAGCTTCTGCTTCAAGTCTATAGGTTTCTTCAGATTTTGTCCAATTACGCAGTACGACCGTATCTCTTAATGTATCATACACATAACTGTCTGTTTTGATGACACCGTACTCATTGAAGTTGAAGCCATCGTATGTTGGATCAAAAACACTACGTCCTAGGACTAGGTGGTGATTATACTCGATATCAAAGAGATCATAAATTGTTGGCGCAATATCCAAAGGTGATGAGGTTTTTTCGACAATCATGGGTTCGATTTGGTTGTTCCAAATGATGAGTGGCGTATCAAAACAATGTTCGAATTTCATACCAATGCTTTCACATTGGTTTCGATAGGGTTCACGATCCGCAAAGAGCCCTTTAGGGAAATGATCTCCGTAGATGATGATGACCATGTCATCGAGAACTTCTGAATTCTTATAATCAATCAATAATTCTTTTAAACCTCGATCGAGATCCATATTTTTTGCAAAATAGACTTTTTCTTCTTCTGGCATTTCTGGGAAACGTTCAGATACTAAATCAAAGTACTTCAACATATCTTCATTCAATGTATCTTTTCCATAGGGTTGATGCGCATTGAAGGTGATCCAAAAAGAGAAATACTTCTCATACTCATATTGAATCCATTTAATGTGGTCAATAACATAAGAGTCTTCAACGTTATCATAAGCCTCAAGTCCAATCGCATCGTAAAATGTGTAACCTAAATTCGGCAACATTACATTTCGATTGTAATAGATGCCATAATTGTTGTGACTTGCCATGGAGAAGTATCCAAGACTATTAAAAGATTTTGCTAAAGAATGTGGAAAGTCAGCATCTGCATACTCATTAAATGTGATTTTTCCATTATTGGATGGCAATAGGCTTGTATTAACCATGAATTCAGTATCCGATGTAGAACCTGCCAGTAAAGGTGAATTATACCCTTCCACAAAGATGCCTTCTGTTTTCAGCATATACAACGTTGGTGTGAGTATAGGATCAATCGCAATGTTATTTAAGGACTCTGCTTCAATTAAAAGAAGATTCTTATCTTTGAAGATTCCAGTCATGCCATTATCTACAGGTTCTCTATTGCTTGCGAACATATCTGATATTTGTTGCTCAAGTGTTACTTCAGGTTGGATTTCAATGGCAACGGTTTTGGGGTCAAATTCTCGGTATAGCAAACCATTTAACCCAAAATGTGACGTAAAAACATTGGTGTTAGGAATATTGGCATAGATGACTGCCAAATCTTGTAACTTTGCTGGATTATTAAGTGACAAATTGAGTTCACGATGAAACCCTAGGATATGCACATAAGAGAATGTACCTAATAGCACAATCATCAATAATTGGTGTATGAAATTGTCTTCAATCTTTTGAGCTTTAATCGTCTTTACACCTAACCAAAAAGCAACAAATGGAATGGCAAAGAAACGAACATCGCTAAAAACCAACATCGACAAGGCACTGTCTGCGAATTTAAACATACTTTTATCAACGGATAGCGCTGTCTTTATTAAACCATATTGGTTGAAACCACGATAAAATACAGTTTGTAACCCAAAGTAGAGCGCTGACAAAGCCAATAGAATAAAAACTGCAACATTCCTTAACTTCGTAGGAATGATTAATAGAATTGCATTGCTTAAGAAAAGAATCACCAAAAAAGGACGCATCGCTAATCCTTCAAGGGGTATGTGTGGATACGCTATGATGAGAAACCCTATCGTAAAAAATAGGTTGAGAGTTAAAAAGGAAAGATTACGTTTAAGAAACATACTAGTCTTCTTTCTTCAATTGATTCAACTTATATAATATGATTCCAGCGAATAATGCTAAGAAAGTGCTTGAAAAGAATTGATCTAAAACATGACCTGACATATAGGCCCCGCCCAGGATTGCTCCGAATGCAACACCATATACAATCAAGTCAAAGTTGCAAGCCTTTTTTATATTTCGAACGACTTGATATAGCATGTAAATTAACAATCCTAACCATGGGAAAGTGAGTATGACTGTGCCTAAATAACCTAAAGTATACTTCTGCATCAAGAAATCTTGTTCAAGTAAGATAGAACCCATCATGAATCGAGAATACCCAAACCCAAAAAGTTTTTGTGTATCGTCTAGTTTGTCCCATTTATAATCAAAGAAAATTTGTTGGAATTGTCGACCACTCTGCCGTTCCCAAAACTCGTACTCGAATATCAAGTCGATGTAGAATTTAGGATCAATGATATATGGATAATACCACTTGTAATACTCTTCTGATATTGTAAGTAACCAATAGTACTGCTCAAACATGTACTGATAAAAATAATTATATTCAGCGGTTCCTGGAATCAAACCACCATCGTCTAAACTATCTTTAAATTGCTGACGTAAATACTCGTCTTCGATTACAAGTTGGTTATTCCTGTTATCAACTTCCAAATTCTTGACAGCAGGCGTAAATGGTAAAGCAGCCACAAACATTAGCAAAATTGCACTTAGAATAATTAGATTTTTCCAATTAAATTGCTCTTTTTTGAGAATGACTAAGAATAGCCAAACTCCCAAAACAACTGCAATCATCAATGGTGCACCATAGGTTGCGACACGAGTCGCTAAGATTAACATTGCCCAACCTTGGATTATAACTAGAACCAAAATGAACCATTTTCGTGCTGAAGTAAAATACTGACGAATTAAAACAGGATATATTGCAAATAATACAATTCCTGTAGTATTTCCTTCACTAAAGAAAAAGCGCGTTGCAAGTAGTTTAGGATTAAGCTTGTCATAAATACCCATGAACCAAGTTGGGAAATTCGCCATTGTCGGTCCAGGATAATAAGTGGATTGACCAAATAGCAAAAGATTACTAAAGAAAATAGGAAATGCAATTAAGATGGATGACCAAATAACAATCTTATTTATAATTGATTGGTTGAACTCAGATCGAAAAAAAGCATAAATTAGTCCAAATGGAATGATTAAAGTTAATACATATTTTAACTCATTTACTAATGTATATTTATAACGATTCGTAAGGTACAACAATTCAAACATGTCCTTAACAATCAAATGATGCGCAATAAAATAAACTGTAACTAGTGCTAAATAAAGTGATGCAAACAATAAAACCTTTTTCTTATTTTGCTCTTTGATTAAGAAAGCCAAACCAATGATAAATGGAAAACCAATGAAATAGATAACCGTCGATGGCAAAGGCAATCCAATTGGATCAAGATATGGGTAAAGTAAATAATCGATATCTATAATAGGCTGTAGTAAAACAACCAAGACCATTATGGTAATGAGGTTCTCATTGGTTGCGTATTTCTGTGTAATTTCTCTGATTTTTTTCATGATGTTACCTTAAATCCATTCAATTTTAACATGATTAGTATAGCTTGTCTCACGTTAATCTTAACTTAAGATTGTCGAAGTGTTGAATAAAGGTTAAAATTTGTTAGGAAGTGCGAGGTTTGACATGCGTGTTGTTAATACTTTAAGAAATGGTATCGTAGGTATGATTTCACAGTTGATCATTTTGGTAACTGGTTTCATTTTGCGTGCTATTTTCATCAAAGTCTTAGGACAAGAGATATTGGGTCTAAATGGTTTATTCCTTGATATATTGAGCATTCTATCTGTAACAGAACTTGGAATCGGGACTGCGATTACTTATTCCTTATACAAGCCAATTTTTGAAAATGATGTCGAAACGATTACTGGTTTGATGAACTTGTATCGTAGAGCTTATCGTTTGATCGGGTCGATCATCTTTGTTATTTCATTACTAATTTTACCGTTCATTCAGATATTCATCAAAGATTTTACATTGGATATTCAATACATACGATTTATATTCATTCTGTTTGCATTCAATACAACTCTTTCGTATTTCCTGGGTTATTCAAGAATACTTCTATTTGCTAAACAACGGAATTATGTTGTATTAGGCATTGATTTCATTGCAAAAATTACCTTGACGATTACGCAAGCTTTGATATTGATCTATACTAAGAATTTTATTCTCTACTTAGCACTTAATATTGCATATACCTTAACGACAAATTTAACCATTCGTTACATTGCTCGTAAGGATTATCCATATTTGAATAACAAGTCAATTCAAGTAAAAGATCACATCAAGTCAGACATCCTCAGAAACATCAAATATCTAAGTATCTCAACGATTATATCTGTTGGTGTACTGGGTACCGATCGCATCATCATTTCTTCATTAGTTGGGATTACTATTTTGGGCGTTTATTCCAACTATGCTTTGATCATTCAACAGGTTCAATTGCTATTCATTTCATTGTTGAATGGTGTTGTTGCGAGCATTGGTAATCTTTTAGCCGAGGGTGACAAAGACAAGATTCAAAGGATATACAATGTTTACCATTTTGCGTATTTCTTGATTGCGAGCTTTACCAGTATTGCACTCTATGTTTTATTAACACCTTTCATAAAAAACATCTGGTTGAGTCCAGAATTCGAGATTGCATCGATATTAGTTGCGGTGATTGTCTTTAACAGTTATCTGCATTTCATGCGTCAACCCGTGTGGCAAATACAATCAACTGCAGGTATTTTTAAACACTATATCCCCTTTTCTATTGTTGAATTTGTACTAAATCTCGTTATTTCGATTTATGGAGCAATCTATTGGGGAATGCTTGGCGTATTCATAGGTACAACCATAGCCTATATGGTGAGTTGGATTGGTCAGGCTTGGATTCTTAATAAGTACGTGATTCATGCATCAATCGTTAGGTATTATTTGAAGCAGATAGAATTCATTGGATTGATGCTTATCGAGCTCCTATTTATTTTGTGGTTCATCCCATATATTGATTTAAACAATGCTGTTCTAAATTTCATTGCACACGGATTCATTATTTTTGTTGTCACTTCAATTATTCATATTGCACTATATCATCGAACGGAAGAGTTTAAATATCTTAAGACTCAAATACTCGATAAGTTCCTAAAACGTTTAAAGCGAAGCTGATCATGAACAGATCACTTCGCTTTATTTTTAAATACTTTAATGATGATTAGGTTGTATAGATCTTTTAAATATGTCCAGAAGCCGTTTAGAGCCTTGTAGTGGCCTTTTTTGAGCTCACTTGTCAATGAGTTAATAACATCCATTACTTTCCTAGAACGATAGTTTGAACGTACGTCATATAAATCTGTAATCGCATTTATATTTTGTATTTGAATGAATTGAGCAAGATAGCTATGCTTAGCCATACTGTCATAAACTCGATGATGGCGTTGAGCAATATAAGTATCCGCCTCGTGATAAAAAGGCACATTCGTGAATAAGCTCTTATAGAAAGAAAGTTTAGATCCACGTACTGTCCCTACGACATTCCCACCGTGTTGGCGATACTTGATTAAAGGTTCTGGTATCCCAACAATCTTACCAGCAAGACAAGCAGAAGTTGCAATCCAATCATCATGATAGACTTGATCAGGAACGGGTAGTATCTTGTCAAAGAATGATTTTTTAAAGGACATACAACACCCCGCAATGGATTGGCCTTTGACAACCAGACTGTTAAAACTGGATTTACCTTTTTCTAAGTTAAGGATTGAATCTTTCTCCCAGAGCGGATAAAGGATATTATCTAAAGTATTCAAAACCACTTCTGCATTGGAATAAACGAGATCGATTACTTCATTTTCATGAACACGCATATGTTTCTCAAGTTTGTCTGGCATCCAATAATCATCCTGATCGCATGTGAATACAATCTCACCTTCACACTGTTCAATGCAATAAATGAAATTCTTATATACACCAAGATTTTTCTCATGAGTCAATAAACGAATAGGAATCAAGTTCTTTCCTTGAAATTGAGCAATGATCTCTAACGTTCCATCTATGGAACCATCATCAGAAATTACAATTTCATTTGGTTTTAGTGTCTGATCAAAAAGAGACTGAAGCTGCTCAGTCAAATATTTCTCTCCATTGTAAGTGCATAAAGCAATAGAAATGGTTTTCATTAAAAATCCAGATTTAATTCCTTGAATGGTTTAAGTTGTTTATCTTTATCAGACAAAATGAATTCAACATTAGGTAAAAAACTATCCCAATCTACTCCAATATCAGAATCATCATATTTAACACCTGAGTCATGGTCTTTTGAATAGAATGTATCCACCTTGTACATGATTTCAACATCTTCACTCAATGTTACAAAACCATGTGCAAATCCTTTTGGAACAAGGAGTTGTAGTTTATTTGTTTCAGTAAGTTCAATCGCATCCCATTGAAGATAAGTTGGACTATTTTTTCTTAAATCAACGCAGACATCCATTAATCTTCCTCGAACACAACGTACAAGCTTAGTTTGGGCAAATTCCCCTATTTGAAAATGAAGTCCTCTCAATGTGCCAACTTCCTTCGAGTAGGAATGATTATCTTGTACAAAATCAACATCTATTCCGAGTGCTTGGTATTTTTGCTTATTATAGCTTTCGGTAAACCAACCCCGATTATCACCATAAACATCTGGTACGATGATAATTAAATCATTCAGCTTAGTCTTCTCAATTCTCATAGAGATCCCTCAACATCAATTAATTCTTGAAGGTAACGATCGACAGCGGATTGCCAAGATGGTAAACGTGTAAAACCATTCTCCTCGAGTTTATCTTTGGATAATTTAGAATTCATTGGTCGAGCTGCCTTGGTAGGATAATCTATAGTTAGAATATCTTTTACTTCTGCAGTTAATCCTGCTTTTTCTAAAATGTATCGGGTAAAATCAGCCCAAGAACAGTAACCTTCATTCGTCGCATGATACACGCCATATTTATCTGTTTGGCTCATATCTACAAGTAAAGGTGCAATATCTTTTGTATAGGTTGGTGATCCAATTTGGTCAGAAACCACCGAAATAATCGGTTTTTCTTTACCGAGTCTCAACATTGTACGTACAAAATTCTTACCGTTTAACCCGAACGCCCAAGAAATTCGAACAATATAGTATTTTTCTAGGTTTTCTTGGATATATGCTTCAGAATCAGCCTTAGACTTCCCATATACGCTTAATGGAGACGTTTTATCCTCAGGCACATAGATGCCTTCTTTTTGTCCACTAAACACATAATCCGTGCTGATGAATATAAACTTCACATTGTGTTTCTTACATGCATCGACCAAATACTTGACTGCTTCAGTATTCACACGATAGCAAAGTTCAGGATTGTCCTCAGCAACATCCACAGCTGTGAAAGCTGCGCAATGAATAAATGTATCAATATTTTTGCTTTGAAAGAATTCATTAACAGCGTTTTTGTCCGTGATATCCAATTCGTTGATATCAATGCCCAAATATTCCAAACCTCTATCTTGACAGACCTTCTCGATATCAAATCCGAGTTGTCCTCTATTTCCAGTAATCACAATCATAATTCTGCCCCCTTTTTAAGCAATCGTGTGCTTATCTTTTTCAGTAATCCTGTCTCACGTAATACCGTAATCATAACCAACCAAGCTGCTACTGAATAACTCAATTTCACAAAATCACTGATGAGTTGTAGTCCCATGTGCAAGAGTGGGCTCTCAGTCAGTAAATCTTTAGTTGTAAAACTAAACAAGATATTAAGTAGATTTAGTCCATCGAACTGGAAAATTAGATATAGACTCAACCAAACAAGATAGACTCGTTTCTCGACTCCGCCCAGTAAGAATAATCCTACCAAAGGCATAACAAAGTATTGATTTGCCATTGCGGAAGTAATGCTGAACATGACCATCATGTAAAGAACGATAAGCCGATCCAAATCTTCATTTCTAAATACCCATCCAAATATCAACATACCTACCAAAAAGATATTTCGGAAAATCGATGAATGAAATGTGCTGAAGAATGGAATAAATCCAGAGATCAATGGCATATTATTATACGAATCATATAGGAATACGTTATTAAGAATATTGTTCCAACCATTTGGAAGAAATAATGTAAAATTCAATAGAAACAACGTTGGTGGAACTGCAAAATAAAATATTTTTCGTTTCAAACTTAAATTTTTATTAAAGAACAACCAAAATGGAAGTGTGAAAACAATATGCTTTGTAATCAATGAAAATGAAAATAGCAATAATGAAAATAGGTCATACTTGTTAAGTTTATCTGATTTGATTGCTTTCTCTAACGCTAGGATACCAAACAACGCCAACATGATAGCGATGTTATCGAATTGATTGTGGAAGCCGCTGATGAAAAGAGAAATTGGATTAAAGAAAAATAAGATTGCCAATTTAATGTTTGATTTCCGATAAACGAAGTATGCAATTCCAGCGTCTGCTAATGTCAAAGTAAAGATGATAAGTAGACGGTAGAAACCAAGACTTAAACCAAGTCCTGTAACCGCAGCATAATAAAGTCCAATTAGATAAGCCCAAACAAAACCATAATTATAGCGCGATGTTTCTGCAAAGATATTCTTAAATGTCGAAGTGATTTCTCCAACAATCAACCAACTTTCATGATCGTAATTGTATCCAAAACGTGAAAGCAATACTCGCAGTACAAAACCAAAAGTGAAAACACCGAATAAGACCCACTTATTCTTTAAACTTATCTCTTTAAACATTTTGAACACTTTCTAGCATTTTTCGTTTGATCTCATAAAACTCTCGAATTGCATTGAACCCTGTTTTCGTGATTTTTTTGAAGTTTGTGTTATTGACTCCGCCTTGGCGTGGTCGAAATGTGATGGGCAGAAATGCAATGTTGTCTTTATAGAAAATGAACATAATTGTTAACATTACATTTGTAAGATTATAGTTCTTAGGCATGATTCTTAAATAATGTTCAACCTTTTTACTCTCCATGAGGCGAAATGGTGTATTTGCATCCGGTACATTGATTCCGAAAATTAGGTAGATAAGAAACTTTAAAACCCGTGCGACAAATACACGATTCAAGCCATCTTTACGATGAATGCGATGTCCTATGATTGCGGTATGAACACTACGCGCATTCCAAAAGGCATCGAATTCTTCTGGTAAGGTTTGTCCATCTGAATCCGTTTGAAAAATAAAGTCAGCTTTTTGTTCAATAGCATATCGATAGCCAAAATTTACTTTTGCACCATGTGAATTCAAAGGTTCTGTCAATACGACAAGATATGGAAGCTCAGATGTTAATCTTTCCAATATTTCTAGGGTATTGTCTTTACTACCACTTTCTAAAACAACCAAACGTGAGTCATTTAAGTTTAATCGCTCCAACACATAGTGCCAGTCGCGTACAACGGACTCAATGTTTTCTGCTTCATTGATAGCAGGAATGATAATGTATAACTTGTCCATTGCGCCCTCACTTAATTGTTAATGATTCATAAAGTTTAAGAATATGGTCAATGACCTCATCCATGTTGTAATATCGATAATCAGCCAATCGTCCACAATAAATCAGGTTTTCAATTTCATCCGCTTTTGCTTTATATTGAGCATATAGAGCTTGATTATCCACTGTCAAGATAGGATAGAAAGGCTCATTCCCCTTAGCTGCATCCGGATCATATGCTAACGGATATTCGTAAGCAATAAAGGTTCGATCACCGACATCTTGGATTGGTAATTTTGTATACTCGGTGATACGCGTATATTCCTCATCTTTTGGATAAGCAACAATCGCTGTTTCTTGGAAATGTTTCACAGGAAGATGTTGTGTTTCAAAATGTAAAGATCGATATGGTAATCTTCCATATTGGTATTCAAAGAGTGAATCAAGAGGTCCTGTATAAACGATCGGTAACTCTCGTCCTTCAAAGTACAATTTACTGTCTCTTATTTCCAAATAACTTAACGCATCCACATCCTTAATCGCTGTGATATTTGGGTGATTGATAATTTCAAGCATCATTTGAGTAAAACCGTGTTCAGGTTGTGCTTCATACTTGTCGTTAAAGTATGTGTCACGATGATTCAAGATGATGGGTACACGTTTTAAAATACTTTGGTCAACTTCATTTGGATGCTTACCCCATTGTTTTGAGGTATATGGTCTAAAATCTTCTTCGAACAAAAGATTTGCATAATCTTTAACAAGTTGGTTCTCACTATCCAATAACTCATAGATGGGAACCATTTCACGATCTTTATAAGTATCTTTGAGTGCTTGTATCAAGATATCAGCATCTTTAGGAGGATACAGCAAATGAATCGTATCGAAGTTAAAAGGACATGGAACTGGTACACCTTTCAATACAGCACGATATGTTAATCGATAAGGAATCAAGTTTGCAAAACGACTTAAAAATTCATACACATATTCTTTATTGGTATGGAAGGTATGCGGACCATATTTTTGGACTAAGATTCCGTCATCCTTGTAGTCAAACATATTCCCACCAAAATGATTACGTTTCTCTAAAAGCAGGATTTTCTTGTTTTGTTGCTCAGCAAAAAGACGAGCCATAATGCTGCCCGCAAATCCACTGCCTACAACAACCATATCGAAATCTTGCTTGAAACGTTTATTCATTTTACTGATTTTTCTTTCTATACACTTCAAAGCTTTGAAGGGTTCTATCCTTTTCAGATAAGATTATCTTTTGATTCGGGTTGATTTTCCAATCAATATTTAATTCCAAATCATTGTATAGTATACCATCATCACCAGGACCAAAAAAGTCTTCGGAACATTTATAAGACACGATTGCATCTTCAAGTACGTGATAACCATGGCCAAAGCCTTCGGGAACATAAAGCTCCAAGTTGTTGTCTTCATTGAGCTCAAATGCTTCCCATTTCCCAAAATCAGGGGAATCTGGTCTTAAATCGACAATAACGTCATGCACTCTTCCTTTGATGCATCGGACAAGTTTTGCTTGTGGTTTGATGGATTGAAAGTGGATGGCTCTTATTACACCTTGCTTTGAATGGGTGTAAAAAACTTCCCTCAGTTCTTTGGATATTCCAATTGTTTCAAACAAGGGTTTACTATAGTCTTTTATAAAGTAGCCACGCTCATCATCGGCACGAAAAGGAGTAACAATATAAGCTCCTTTAAGACTTGTTTCTTTGAACTCAAACTTGCGAATCATACATCTCCTTTATCCATTCATATGTTTTTTGAACACCAGATTCAAAGTCAACATCACATTCAAATCCAGTGTCATTTCTTATGTCACTCGAGTCAAATTCTTCAAGGCTCAAGTTGATTCCAGTGAATGGTACATCACCGAAATGTAGAGTTTGATCTGGGGCAAGTGTCTCACCCATCCGTTTGATATAGTTTCGAAGCGCTTGAGCTTGATTACTACCAATCACATAGTATTTATATGGAACACCTTTTTCACTGATATGGATGAATGCTTTAGCCACATCTTCCACATAAATAAAGTCATAATTCTGTGTTCCTGAGGTAAATTGCAAAGGTTCTCTATTAATCATTTTCCGAATGGTTGTGTTGATGAATCGTGGTGATGTCTCTCCTGGCCCATAAGCATTCGTGATCATTGCCCATTTAAAGTCCATTTGTAATGATGCAGCAAGTGCTTTTCCCATACTGTGAGCGCTTTGTTTCGCAGCACCATAAATGTATGCTGCCCCAGGTTTATTCCTTTGCGCATATACAGCTTTAAAGGTTTCGAGCTCCATGATACTCCCCGCTCCAATAAAGTTGAGACAACCTAATTTGTGTGATGCTTTAATCGCATCACAGGTCCATTCAACATTCTTTAGCTGTAAAGGGATATTTTGGCGATCGCTACCTGCAGAACCTTGCCATGCTAAATGAAAGAATGCATCAATTTCTTCTTCGATGTATTCTGGCAACTTTGAATATTCATCCAAGTTCAACTCAACCACTCTAATTCGGTCATTCCATTCAAATCGTGTATTGAATACGCCACGCTTGCGAATCACTGCATAAACGAAATAGTTCGCTTCAATAAGTTCATTGACTAGATATTGACCAACAAATCCATTCGCTCCCGTTACAATTGCTTTTTTCATCGAGCAATCTCCTCTTCGAATGTTTTTGCATAGTCTTCAATCTGCTTGAACAGAACTTGTTTATAATTGTGATCATTAACTAAGGCTCGACTAAGTTCGACAGTGAGTCGAACAGCGTCCTCAACATTTAAAAGCGGACGCCAATTAAAGGTTCGCTTTATCTTTGTACAATCCAACATTAAAAATTTCGCTTCATGTAAGGCGTTCTGTTGGACTTGAGTGTGCCATGTTGCACCATCCCAATATTTACAGAAATAGTCAACTAATACAGAGGTCTCTACACAATCCGAGAGCTCAGGGCCAATATTATAGGAACTCGCTTCTGAATAATCATTGGCTTGTTTGTATGCGACGAACAAATAGGCAAACAAAGGTTCAAGTACGTGTTGAAAAGGTCGAACAGATTTTGGATTACGAATCAAAATTGATTCACCTTTTACTGAACTTCGGACACAATCTGGGATGATTCGATTTTCAGCGTAATCTCCTCCACCAATCACATTGCCAGCTCTCATTGTAGATAGTGGGATGTTTTTACTGGAAAGAAAACTATTGATATAGCTCTCACTGACCAATTCAGAGCAAGACTTGCTGTTTGAATACGGATCGAAACCGGAAAGTTGATCATCTTCTTTAAACGCAATCGATGCGTCATTGTTACGATAGACTTTATCAGTCGTTACATTGATTACAGAAATGACACTTTTGCTTTTTCGAACGATATCCAACAAATTGACAGTTCCCATNNCCCTCATGATGTTCAATTTGATTTTCCAAACCAAGTTTATTAAAAAGACTAAGTTCGTCCGCTTTTAGAGAATATCCGCAAATTTTAGCACCATGATTTAGTAATATTTGTGTTAACCAAGCACCTTTAAACCCTGTGTGTCCAGTAATAAATACTCTTTTGTTTTTATAGTAGTCAAGAAACATCTTACCACCGCTTCCAAGGAGCATTGCCCTTTTTCCAAATTGCTTCAAGTGCTTCCTTATCCCTTAATGTATCCATGCATTGCCAAAAACCAACATGCTTGTACGCCATGAGTTGGCCTTCTTTAGCCAACTGCTCCAAAGGTTCTCGTTCAAAAGTGGTTTGATCTCCTTCAATGTACTCAAACACCTGTGGCTCGAGTACCATGAACCCACCATTGATCCATCCACTTTCTTCATTGCGTTTTTCCTTAAACTGGTTAATCATGTCACCGTCGTCAATGTCCAATAAACCAAACCGACCACCTGGTTGAATCGCTGTTAATGTTGCATATCGATTCTGTTCATGGTGAAACTTGAGCAACTCATGAATGTTGACGTCAGAAACACCATCACCATAGGTCAACATGAATGGCTCATCTCCAATATAATTCTGGATACGTTTGATACGCCCGCCCGTCATCGTATCCAATCCTGTATCAACGATAGTGACTTTCCATGGATCCAAATATTTTTGATGCACCACTACTTTATTGTGTTCTGTAAAATCAAAAGTGATATCTGACATGTGTAAAAAGTAATTTGAAAAATACTCTTTTATAATGACTTGTTTGTAGCCACCACAAATTACAAACTCATTGAATCCAAATGAAGAATAATATTTCATGATGTGCCAAAGAATTGGTTTTTCACCAATTTCAATCATGGGTTTTGGAATGAGATGACTTTCTTCACTGATTCGGGTACCAAACCCTCCTGCTAGAATTACGACTTTCATTGTAATGTCTCCTATCGATATTTAATTTTGAACAAACTCCGAAATATATGGATGCTCTGTTTGCTTATCAGTTTAAGGTATGCCTGATATTTTTTGGGTAACGAATTGATATAACGATTGTTTTTCCAATTTGGAAAATTCATTGACATGAATTTAAATGATTTATCGAATAAGTTAGCATAATCTTTAGATTTAAGAAATCTGAATCCACCATAAAGCATAAGCTGTTCGATGCAAACATATTCGAATTCTTCATAGTACTCTTTAATTAACAAATTGGATTTAAGGTAAGATAGCGTACTTTCAATAATTTCGAAAATATCATATTGCTTTGGATTCTCTCCAGAACCCATTATCGAATTACTACGTTGAATATAGTGTACAAACGCTTCATCAATATACGTTATTCTGCTTGCTTGGGTAAAGATAGGTAGAGTCACTGGTATATCCTCATACCATAAGTTCATTGGATATCTGAATTTGTGCTCAAAAAAGAATCTTCGATGATATAGTTTATTCCAAGCAAATAAGGGGGACAAAAAAGCACGTTTATTTTCAGACAATCCATCCATGTCTTTTAAGCCCTTTAACAACATCGTTCGTTTGGTTTTTTCCCATTCATATGTTATGTCACATATGACTAAGTCTGCTTTATCATCTAATGCCTTCTTAAACATTTGCTCATACATATCTAATTCAACGTAATCATCACTATCGACAAAACCAATATAGGTCCCCTTCGCAAACTGGATTCCGAAATTGCGTGCATCACTTAGCCCACCATTTGGTTTAACATACCCAAATATTCGGTTAGGATAGTTTTGAACATACCGATCAATAATTACCTGAGAATTATCAGGAGAACCATCATTTATAACAATAATTTCAATCTCATCTAATGTTTGATTAACTAAAGAAGCTAGACATCGATCTAGATATTTTTCTACTTTATAAACAGGCACAATAACACTTACTGCAATCATCTTGATTAATATCGATCCTTGATGATGTAATTAGGACGATGTTTGACCTCCATATACGTTTTTGCGAGATACTCGCCCAAAACACCGATACTTAATAGCTGAATCCCACCTAAGAATAGTATAATTGTCATCATTGATGGATAACCAGCAACAGGATCTCCATATAATAAAGCCTTTATAACAACAAAAACCATGTAGAAGAAAGCCATAAATGAAACCACAAATCCAAAGAAAATTGAAATTCTTAGTGGTGCAGTGGTAAATGCTACGATGCCTTCAATTGCATAGCGTACTAGTTTCCAAAAACTCCACTTTGTTTCTCCCGCTATTCGTTCAACATTTTCAAATTCCATATATTTAGTATTAAATCCTACCCAAGCAAAAATACCTTTGGAGAACCGATGGTATTCACTAAGCGAAATAATCGAATCAACCATAACGCGAGACATCATTCTATAATCACGTGCTCCATCCATGATTGTCACATCACTGATCTTATTGATCAATTGATAGAATTTTCTTGCAAAGAAGCTTCTAATTGGAGGTTCTCCTTTTCGATCAACACGATATGTAGCTACTGAGTCATAATCCTCTTCTTCCATTTGTCTTAACATCTCTGAAAGTAAATATGGTGGATCTTGAAGATCTGCATCCATCAAGACAACAAAGTCACCAGTACTTTCTTTTAGTCCCGCTAATATTCCAGATTCTTTTCCAAAATTGCGACTAAAATTTATTATATGTATTTGAAGTTCCAAATTGTTCACTTTGATTTCTTTAAGGATTTGAAGTGTCTTATCCTTTGATCCATCATTGATAAAAATGTACTCTACTGAGACACTTAGCTTGCTAACCTCTTGCTTTAGAACATTAAAAAATAAGTGGAGCGCAGGTTCTTCATTATAACAAGGAACAATTATGGATAGACGTTTCATGTCAATATCTCCCTCTATGAACTAATACTACTATACACGAAAATCGCCTATTTTCAGTCATAAAAGACTTAATTGAGTGCCATAATTATGAGATTATATGCTTTGATGTGATACAAGAGTAGGATGATTTTTGTTTTGAAACCTAAGCGATGATCAAATATCGATAGAATCCATTTTGGGTTATACTCACGAATCTTACTTGCATTTTCCATGATAAAGCGCAATCGCACTGAATCTATATCAGTGCTTTTCATAATGCGCAAAGTTGTTAAGTGCAAACCGTGTGTTATGTACATGTGTTTGATTTCTCTACTTAACACATTCAAATTCATTTTTTGATGCGTCTGAACATAGTCGTCAACGTGCTTAATTGCCTCATATACATCAAAAATCTTTGGTTTCAAACTATGTGCAATAGAAGTTGACCGTTGATAGTAAAAATACAAAGGCTCATCGACCTTTGAAACTCTATTCGCTTTAAAGTAAAGAATTGGTATTGTAGCCAAATCTTCATACCAAAGCCCAATAGGAAAACGGACATCTGAGAAGAGTGTGGTTTTATAGAGTTTATTGCACGCACTGTTGTTGATTCCTAAAAGTTCTGGGCGAGTTTCAATTGAAAATGAATCAAAATCACCACCACTTGAGAACTCTCGACGATCATCATATACATATAGCATGTCACAAGCTACAATATCGGAATCTGTTTGAATAGCTCGGTTGTAGAGTTTTTCTATCATCATCTCATCGATTGTATCGTCACTATCCACAAATGCGACATACTTACCATTCGCATGTTCTAGTCCAGTATTCCGCGCAGCAGAAAGACCCGCGTTGGCTTGTTCAATCAAGCGGGCATTACTAAAGTTCTTTATCATTTCTTTTGCGATAGTTGCAGATGAATCTGTAGATCCATCATTGACTAATATTAATTCAAACGACTGAAATGTTTGATTGAAGATGCTCTTCAAACATTTTTCCAAATATGCCTCAACATTATAAATTGGAACAATAATACTAATAGTTCTTTGCTCGGTCATATCATGGTGTTGCTGGGACACTATCAGCCTTTTTACCTACAGTAATTGTTAAACTAGTTGGAAAGGTCGATTTTGTATAGGTTGAGGTATTGCTGATGCTTGGCGAAATGCTGATGATCTTTCCATCATTCACTTCACTTACTTCTTCAACTTTTGTAATGCTTGGCTTCAATCCGTTTATATCAAGCCACGACTGTAGATCTACAACAGTAGTGCCAACAAAATTCGGAATCGTTAGTGTTGGTTCTACCTTTGTAGATAATGTCAAAGTAAGTTTATCAACTGTTCTAAACTTCTTACTTTCTGCATACCGCTCATGATAAACAGGTTCTACTTTTAGCACCGTACCTTCATTTTTAGTTCCATCATACTTGCGAATGTACGTTATTTGCTCAAGAGAGTTAACTAATTTACGAGCGAATTCATCAATTTGTGCCTCAGTCCAATCCACTTTAGGAAGTTCAACAAATGGGTAATCGAAAACTTGAAGCCTTATGACTCGGTCTGCAGGAATCTTTGTATATGCCATTGGATCTTGAGCATACACTTTACCTGCTTTGCTAGCATCATATATGGAATCGTCAGAGGTAATCCAAGTATACTGTAGAGTCACATTGTTTTGAGATGCCCATGTTCTAATTTCACCTAGATCATCAAGTGTAGTATTCCAAACGAAATCTTCTACTATATCTTGGCATTCATCATAAACTCTATTGTCATAATTACTACAGTCAAGCACTTTCTTTATTACCCCAATTGTTAAATTTGTAATTTTCGAAGTCTTTCGTCCATACTTTTCGCTTTGACTAACGATTTGATTATGTACATAACTGTCGGAATACAATGGGCTTCCAACTTCAATTCTATTAACTTTCAAAGTGATGTTCCGACTATTTGCCCAAGATGTGGCTCTCTCTAATGTCCAAGTGCCATCATTTGTTGAAAGCATATTAGGCATAATATCAGGTATAACATCATGAATTTTCTCTTCATCATATTCTTCTAAATAAACAACCGGTCTTTGTGTCCACCAGTTTATACTAAATTGAATATCTGCAGGAATTTCGGGTTCATAATCATACTTCAAATTATTGATAATAAAATTACGGTTATCCTCAATTGCTCCCTTATATAATCTATAAATCCATAAAGGAAGTTCCATTGCTTCATTATAATTCGTTGATCCATACCCAGTAATTCGTGAACCTTGGATGTCAATAATTTTTTCACTATCAACATAATTATTTTTCATCGAAGACAAAGAGTAATTAAATAAACTCATCATTTGCTCTAAAGACATATTCGTCTTAATATTCGAACTAGCCGCATCTAAAACACTCAATAAAATATTTATGTCTTTTGTAGATAACATTTGGTTAATGAGCTGTGAGATAACTTGTTGTTGATTAAGCTGACGTTGGAAATCACCACCTGGCATAAGTTTGCGTTCGCGTGCAAATGCTAGAGTCTGTTCTCCATTTAAGTAATTTTTACCTTCTGGAACCCACACCGTAAAATGACCACGTTCTGAATCAGAACTTTGACCTACGAATGTTATAGGTGAGTCTATGAGTAATCCACCCATTGCGTCTACAATTTCAACGACACCGTTAAAGTTTACTTCCGCAAAAAAATCAATTTTGATGTCTAATAGATTCTGTACTGTATTGATGGTACATTGTCTTGAAATGACACGTGCATGAGTAATTTTATCTGATGCATTATTTGTATAGCAATCAATAGGTACATAACTATCTCTAGCTATACTCGTAAGAGTAGCTTTGAAACTATATGGATTGAATGTCGCAACAATTAATGTATCCGACAATCGACCATCATTACCCATTATAAGAACTGTAAATGGGTTTTTTGTAACATCGAAGTTGGTATCAGACTCATTGGTTACTTCGACTTTAGCTTGATAATTATAAATTATTGAAGTTTCGTCTAAGTATTCTTCATAGCCTTCATTAACGATGAAAAGATCATAAAAATCATCTGGCATCGCTGCGGCGTCAATTTCGCCTGCTAGTAAGCCTAAATATAAATCATTATAATTTTCATACTCTTTATACTTAACAGTGATGTTATTCTTGTCTAACTCAGCTTTTGCTAATGGATTCCCTTCTAAGAATTCTTCGCTAGATATCACACCAAACGTCTTACCATCAATATCTTTAACATCCTTTATTGTAGTTGACTTATAAGTGATGAATACCCCGTAAACTGTCTCGGTTTGTACATTATCAACAATTATATTGTCAACACCTTGATTGACTTTGTTTACTAAGTAAACTGTAACTGAACTAAAAAATACGAAGAACACAAATACAACGAGTATAACAATATCCATCTTTTTGCTCTTCATTCTGATTGCGAAAATAATAGCTAAATCTATAAGAACCAAGATCAAGAGACCAACACCATTTACTATCAAGAATATATTTGATGAAAATGAACTGTATTGAGTTAAGTTAAATAGAATATAGATAATTTCTAAATTAACCAGGACCCCAATGACTTGTATCATTAAATCAAGAACTCGATTATTTTTTACTTTATTACTCATATTTATCACCAGACGTAGAATTGAGCAATTTGCAATACACCATCATAATTAATTACGGTAAATGCTGCTCTCCTCTGAAATTTGTCTTCTGGAAAGACTTCTCGATCAACATAAGTCCATTCTGCTTCTATATAGTATGCTGGATACTCATTCTCAAGAAATTTAAAATTTGCTGAATACATTGCATTAGTCTCAATGGATTCAACTTCGATTAATTGATCTTTACCGTACTTGAGAGAAAATGCATCTAGATCCTTATAGAAACTTATTCTGGACGCATCCATTAAAAGTAAATAAGAGTGATTTACAACGAAAGCTAAGCCACCCACATCATAACTACCAGCTTTATTTGTCCATGTATAATAGTCTGCAATAAAATTCTGTACAACTAAATCTGCTTCATTAATTCTGTCATCAGGACTTAATTCAAGTTCATCACTCAACGCTTTGTAGAGTGTTTTTTGCAACTCAGTCGGGTTTTGGGGTATTGCATAAACACCATTGAATTCCAGACCTGAATTTTGTTTCCCATCAAAATTTGATTGACCTAAAACAATACTCCCCATATTGAACAAAATCGCGAGTATCCCTATTACCATAATAATTTCAAACAAAATTGTTTTCGTAACTCTAAATTTCACAAGCTACCTCCATATTTCCTATTCATACAACCTAAACTAAAATCTAAAATATATAAATGGATTATATGAGTTACTTATCAAGAACATGAGACTCATATATAGTATAATACTCAAAAATAGAAGATATATACCGTGCAATAAGGCGTTTTCTTTCAAATACACAAGCACCCTTTTAACAATTGGCGTTGAACCTAATAACCCCATTATAAAATATGGCCATAAATATAAGAGTCTTGCATTCTTAATTGATGTTATATCAATGCCATCACTTAAAGATACCATTTTCCGTAGAATTGTAAATATCTGTTCATAACTGTTTGAATTAAATAAAACCCAACTAATCATAACTAACAATAATGTATACACATATTTTAACGGCCCAATTTTCAAGAGGTATTTAGAAATTACAAATTTCTCAATGATTAAAATGACGCCAAAGTATACTCCCCACAATACAAAATTCCAACTTGCTCCATGCCATAATCCTGTTAATAACCATACAACAAATATATTGAAAATCCATCTTGATTTCTTAACTCGATTGCCACCAAGAGGAATATACACATAATCTCTAAACCAAGTACTCAAAGACATATGCCAACGTCTCCAGAAATCAGTGATAGAATCCGCAATATAAGGGTAATTAAAATTCTCTAAGAAATGAAAACCGAACATTTTGCCTAAGCCAATCGCCATATCACTATAAGCACTAAAATCAAAATATATTTGTAGTGTATAACCAACAATTCCTAACCAAGCCATAGTAAATGTCATATTATCTAAAGATAATTGACTAAATACATAATTAGCGGCAATAGCAACGTTGTTCGCAATTATAACTTTTTTCCCTAGACCAATGATAAATCTTTGGAAACCGGAATTAAACAATTCCCAACTTTCACTTCTATTTTCGATTTCTTCTTCAATAGTTGAATATCTCACGATTGGACCCGCAATTAATTGTGGAAAAAATGAAACATATGTTAACAATAGATACAACTTTCTTTGAACCTTCACATCGTCTCGATAAGCATCAATTACATAAGACATAAGTTGAAAAGTATAAAAACTAATTCCAATTGGTAACCTTAATGACATTTCGGGTAAATCTATTGCAAATAGCAAACCCAAATTACTGAAAATGAAATTTGCGTACTTGAAGAACCCCAAAACAAACAAATCTAAAACCATAGTTAATGTAAATACGATAAGTGCTGTTTTATTCTTACTTTGTTTCTTTAGCTTATCAAACAGAATCGTCGTATAAAAGTTAATTGTAACAGTTAAGATCATTAAAACGATGTAAACGGGTTCTCCCCAAGCATAGAAAACCAATGAAAAAAGCAACAAAATAAAGTTGCGTACTTTTAAGCTACGAACACTATAATAGAGGACAATCACCGAAGGTAGAAATATTGTTAAAAAAGTTAAGCTGCTAAATAACATATATTCTCCCTAATTCCGCTTGACATCAAAGTCAATGTATCGATCTCCCCATTCATCTGAGAGAAAGTAGTTTTCAATTGTATACATAAACAAAACTTTATCAATTCCATTCTCTTTGATAAAACTATCATACATAAACTCTTCTTTGAATATTCCTTTGTAGTTTATTGGATAAACAAAATAAATGTTCTTGAAGTGATTTGCAAGTAAAGGAAGAATTGGGTTTGCATAAGAGTCCCCAATAATTAAAATGCTTTCATCATTATCAATGTTAGAAGTTATTTGGACAAATCCATTTCCTAATCCATATGCACGATTATAATGATAATCCATTTCACTTGTTACAGTCATGTCAAAATACTTGTTCGTATCATTAGGATCTTCAATTAGAACACCATCCGAAACCAATGTATATTCAACTAAATCAAACTTAAAAACACAAAATGGAGAACCTTCGTTTACAAATCCACTTTGTGATGAATATGTACCAAAGAATTTCAAACCATTTTTACAAGATTCATCTATTGGAACAACAGGTATCTTCGAACCATCAAACATCAACTCCATAATGTCTAAATATCCTTGATAACTACCTTGATTATTCCAGTGATGATCAGTCGTGTAAAAATATTTAACATAATCATCAATAGAATCGATTTTGAATGAACTATATGGAACCTCTAGTGTTGAGGATAAACTCTTTTCGTAGATGTTACCACCTGACTCAATGCCATTAGCCTCGTCAAAAAAGTCTTTTTCTTGAATTTGCGTCGGTTTATAAACAAAAAACTCAACTTCAGGGTAATCAGAAGCTATTTCATTTATTTGTTCTGCTCTATCCACAATTCTCTGATTAATGATTTCTGAATAAAGAATTGGCTTGCTCATTAAAACTTGAGTTGAACCAATCTGGTTTACATATGTTTCACCTACAGGATTTAAGACAAGTGGGTTCTCAATCAATTTGTAAATGAAATTCACAAACTGATAATTAACTAAGTTCTTGTTTTTTACGAAACTGTATCGATCAATAAATTGGTCAGACAAAATCGTTTCTAAATTAGACTCAAATTCACCACTTAGAATACCTCTAATCGATAAATCCTGATTTGTTTTAAATGTACGATTTTCAACATATGAAATTGTATCTTGGTTCTTCAAAAACAAACTATAAAAGCTGGTTAATGATAAAGCAGAAAGAACAATTACCGTAAATATTTTATCTATTTTTTTCATGGTCTTTATTAGTTTATCAAATTTGATGTTAAAAGAGAATTAATCTTACGTTAAGTTAAATTGTTTCACCTTTTTCGTATAAGTTAGCACGTAATATATTCATTTGTTATAATATTAAATAACCATGAAAAAATTACAAGCCCCTAGTTCAAACTTATTAATTTTACTTAGTTTTAGCATATTTATTTTCGTATTCTTTTATTACATTTCAAGTCTAGTTCCACTTGCTGGTGATGATTGGGGTTATGCTATAAATGGACTTGCCCAGAACCCACTAATAACGGCATTTGAGTTCTATCAATCTTGGTCTGGGCGCTTTTTTAGTGAACTCTATGGTTTCCTAATTACACCTCACAAAGAGATTTGGAACCTTCTAAATGCTTTTCTTTTCACAGGTATTTTTATACTTACGTTAAAACTTGCGAGTTCAAAAGAGTACCTTTTGACTGGTTTAGTAATAATCTTTCTAATGCTCAGTGTTAAAGATGAGTTACGTATGGAAACCTATACTTGGCTAATGGGAACCACCTATGTTATTCCATTATTCTTATCGTTATTATTCTTTTATACTAATTATACGCATATTTTAGATCAATCTAAATTGAGCATTTTTAAGTTCTCGATCTCTATGTTTATACTTTTCTATATTGGATTATGCATGGAAAACATTGCTATTCTAATGGTTGTCTCCAACATCATTTTCATTATTTATTACTATTTTAGATATAAGAAACTTAAATTTGAGTATATAGCATATCTATTAACAAGCACATTAAGTTTTATTATTCTGCGCTTATCCCCAGGAGCATCCGCTCGTTTGATTCGAGATCATGCAGATTGGATTAAACTCAATCCATTTGATCAGATAATCGAGAATTTCCCAAAATTCATTCAGTTAACCTTCTTAGATCATCGATATCTTGTATTTCTATTATCCATCTCGTTAGGTATGACAATTTTATTAAATATTTTAAAATCAAAAACAGTAAGAGTATATGATATTATCCATTTATTAATTCTTGGTATGTCTTTGATCATTAATGTCTCGCTTCAAATGCAATCACGTTTTCCCTTAGAAATATTTGAAATGATGATTAATCCAAAGTCATCGTTCAATCTTATTTTTTGGGTTATTTATGCAATCACAATCTATTCAATTGTATGGAATTACTTTAACGGAGCAATTAGAGATAAATTATTCTTCTTTATGACTTTGTCAGGACTTGGTAATGGGGTCATGATGTTATCTCCAATATTTGGTTATCGTTCCACATTATATACAGTCTATTTTCTAATACTTTTTATAGCAATTGTAGTAAGCCATTGGAGCATTAAGAATCTAACAAAAATCATACTTGTAATAATATTTACTTTCTTGAGTTTCAATGAAACAAAATCGTTAATATATAAATACCAACTTGTTAATCGAGTCCATAACTATAGGTTAAGTGAAATATCTTATTATGCAGATAACCCAGAAACAGTTGATGCATGGATTATTCGATACCCAATTTACACAATTCATTCAGGCGATATTGAGGAGTGGGACATATACCACCAAGATGTCTTTAAAAAATATTACAACCTAAACTCAAAGATGAAATTATTTTTCTACGCTCCTGAAGTTAACTATGAAGAATTCTTAAAACAAAAAGGATGGTAATCATGAAAGAAATCATTAAAAAGTATTACCCTCTAATCATAATTATATTAATTCTTGCATTAAGCCATTTAAATACAGTTATAAATAATGATGGATTAATGATTTTCTATGGTGATTCGTATGAGCAAACGCTTCATTTGTATTGGGGTGGTTGGGAGCGATTCCACCAGTTAGACTTCTCGTTGTGGGATTGGGGTTTGGGTTATGGAGCGAACTTCTTTTCTCAAGTCGCATATTTTGCGACAACCCCCTTTTTCTATTTGACATTACTCTTTGAAAAAGCGGTATTACCTTATCTATTTATTTATTTGAATGCTCTAAAAATCTTTCTTTTGTATATTTTTACATATAGATGGTTACATAAAGTATATGAAGATAAATTCATCAGTACTGTTGGTGCAATTATTTTGAGCTTTTCCGGTTGGACAATTTTCTACTATCACTATAATCAGTTTCTTGATTCATTTTTATTCTTTCCATTGATCTTATCAACAATTGAGGATTACTTAAAAAATAAAAAGTGGATTTTATACACTGTTTCCCTGGCATATCTCGGTATTATTAGTTATTACTTTGTCTATATGATAATTCCGTTCATTGTTTTATATTCCATATTCAGATATTTCGTTATAAATAGACAATTTGTCATTAAACATTTATTGATTACTGCCTTAAAGTTTCTCGGATATTCTATTTTGGCTCTTGGGTTAGCAAGTATTATACTTTTCCCTTCGATAAACATCGTATTACAAACACCAAGATTAAGTTCAATTGCGGATCAAAGTATTTTCCAAACTATTTCTACTTTAGATGTATTTAGATACGTATCAACTCTTTTTACGCCTGTTGTAGAACGATTTGACCCAACGTACTTCATATCACATAGTTATGACCCTGGAATTGGCTGGGGTGGTGGTGTAAGTGTATATAGTTTTATGTTATTTCCTGTATCAATTATACTGCTAGTAAAATCTGAAGATAAGCACCATAGAAATCTAATTCTATCTTTCTATGCTTTTCTTTTATTTTTAGCATCCTTTAGAATTTTCTATAGAATTCTGCAAGGTTCTTATGATGTGAGATGGTATTACATGTTTACAATTCTAAACGTATACAGCATAGGGTTTACCCTCTCTGAACACTTTAAAAGACCTAAACCAAAGCTTCTAATACTAATTTCAAATTTTATTGTTGTTTTAAGTATTATGACTCTATATACCATATCTTTTAATAAAGGTGTCTACTCAGATCTTAATGTCCTCAAAGCTATTATTGTTTTAACTATTGTCTTATCAACCTTATATTGCGGATTCCTTTTCTTCAGAGTAAATAAATTTCTATTTTTGGTTCTGATTACAATTGAGGCAGTAATTTCATTCACATTGCCTTTGTATTTTGATTATCCGATCGAATCTTCATCGCTAATTTCTTACTTTGAAAACACACTTGATGATGAACCCATAAAATATCTTCAAAGTGTTGATCATGGCTTTTATAGAATAATTTCAGTTGGAGATGCTTACACCAGTCAAAACGAACCAATAGCACAATATTATAAAGGAACATCATTTTATTCTTCTCTTTATAATTTCGAACAAGAGGATTTCTTAAATCGATTTAAATCTAACTGGTCCATGCCTATAACATTTGGAAGATTTAATACTAATTTCCTAACTTCTGTTAAATATTATATTTCAAACGGTGATGGCAAAAGTATACCTTTTGGATTCACTCATTTCAAAACTATTAATAACTCTGAAATATACGTGAATATGTACTATGTACCATTGGGGTTCTCTTCAACTAATGTTTTGAATGATAATGTGTTTAAAAAGCTAACATATATAGATCAAGATAGATTACTTTTGGATTACATCATTACCGACAAAAGCCAAAATAGTGATTATCAATTCAGAAATAAGCTTACCAAGATAGCTGAATGGGTTTACAACGATTATTACTACTATGATAATTTTGGTGATATAAAAAATAAGATAATCTATGTAGAAAATTTCAATATTCCTGTATTTAGCGTTAATTTAAATAATAATTATGAGTATGTAAAAACTGAGAATTTCTGGCAATATAATTATTTTTCAATTTATTTTAATGATGATTCCAATATTGATACATTAGAAATCCAAGCAAACAATATATACAATTCACCTTCAAGTTTTAATATCTATATGGACGAAAATTTAGACTATTATGATGAATGGTATTCAAGTATTGAAGAGAAATTTTTTACAAACATAGAGGTTACAAAAGATAATATAAAAGCAACCATTGAATTAAAAGAAAGAAGTTGGATAGCGACTTCTATCCCTTACGATAAAGGATGGAATGTCAAAATAAACGATAAAAAGATTCCATTCTCAAAGGTGAATCTTGGGTTCATTGGATTTGAGCTTGAAGCTGGTACATATTCTGTTGAATTCTACTACCTTCCTCCACTCTTCAAAGAAGGTCTAGTTTGTTCTAGTATTTCATTAGCTTTATTCTTAATCCTTGTTATTAAGTCGAAAATGAATCATCAAATCAAGACTTAGTTTGAAATCAAGTTCTAATTAAGTGATATAAGTAATAAATATCCTTAAATCAAAATACTTCATACTCCAAAAAAAGTATTCAATAATGAATACTTTTTTCATGCATTAACAACATTCAACTATTCATTTAGAATAAAATTCTTTAATTTTCTCTATAATCAAATTTTGATCAGTATCTGTCATTGAATAATACAACGGTAATCGTACCAATCTTTCACTTTCAAGTGTTGTGTATTTATCCACACCATTAAACCTACCAAATCTTAAACCCGCTTCAGCGCTATGCAAAGGAATATAATGGAAGACTGCCATAATGCCCTCATTCTTTAAGTAGTCAATAAATGAAGTGCGTTCTTCCAGATCCTTACACTTGATGTAAAACATATGTGCATTATGTTGACAATGTTCAGGGATTTTTGGTAACTCAATATATCCTTCACTTTCTAATAATTTTAGTTCGTTATAATAACGATTCCATATTGTCATTCGAGTATCATTGATTAAATCAGCTGATTCAAACTGGGCGTATAAATAAGCTGCGTTTATTTCACTCGGAAGATAAGAACTTCCAACATCGACCCAGGAATATTTATCTACTTGCCCTCTGAAAAATCTTGAACGATTTGTTCCTTTTTCTCTAATAATTTCTGCTCGCTCAATATATTTAGAATCTCGAATTAAAATAGCTCCACCCTCACCACAAGAGTAATTCTTAGTCTCATGAAAACTAAATGTACCAAAATCACCAATTGTTCCTAAAGCTTGACCTCTATAATCTGACATAACACCTTGAGCAGCATCTTCAACCACGTACAGATTATACTTTTTTGCAATCGCCATGATTTTATCCATTTCACACGAAACACCAGCATAATGAACAGGAACGATCGCTTTTGTCTTGCTTGTTATAGCTGCCTCAATCAAGTTTTCATCAATGTTCATTGTATCAGGCCTTATATCGACAAATACAATGGTCGCTCCTCTAAGGACAAATGCATTAACTGTTGATACAAAGGTAAATGAAGGAGCGATTACTTCATCACCTGGTTGTACATCACATAAAATTGCGGCCATTTCTAGTGCATGCGTGCATGAAGTAGTTAATAAGGCTTTTTTGATCTTAAACTTGCTTTCAATCCAATGGTGACATTTTTTAGTATACTCACCATCACCTGATATTTTGTGTTTTTGTAGAATTACATCTTCGATGTACTTTAATTCATTACCAGCGACTGGCGGCACATTAAAATTAATCATAAATATTTCCTTATTTTCCACTTTCATTTATAAGAAATTCATCTTCTAGAATTAACATGTCTTTTTTTCTATCTTTAAATGGTTTAGCTGGAATTCCAGAATATATCTTCCATTCTTCCGTTGTTTTTGTGACCATAGACATTGCTCCAACAGAACAACCTTCAGACAAGGTCACTCCAGGAAAGATTATGCTACCAGCCCCCACAATAACGTGTTTCTTTATGTGTACAGCCGCTTTTTTCTCTAGCTTATATTTATCTGGAATTGTTGGATTGGTTAGTGTTAACCCTGTATAATCGTCGGATTGAGTAAAAACATTCACACTGTAGGCTAATCCTGAGAAGTCCTCCATGAATATACCTTTTTCTCCACCTGCCATATTACAAAACACTGCTATATGAACATTTTTCCCAATTGTAATATTTCCAGATAATACACAAAAATCATCTATTCTTGAATTATCACCAATAGATATACAGTCATGATTGTATATACTCGCTTTATTACTGATTTTTACATTTTTGCCAATATACTTGAAATTTAAACTTAATAGTTCTTCTTGTGAATAAAAAGCCATGTCAACCCCCTGCTGTCGCATTGTATTTTCTATTTTATATACTAATCCATTTTATACTTATAATACCAGTATTTTATTTCCTCAATTACAAAGCCATTCTTAATATATGTATTTAATGCAGGTAAATTGAAACTATTTGTCGAGATCCTAATTTTAGTTAACCCATTACCCGATAATTTGTTTTCTACGTATGCGATTAATTCAGAGCTAATTCCTTTGCGTTGGAAATCTTCAAAAACGCCAATCAAACCGATATGAATGGAATCCAAGACAAACTTAAAGGTAACAAAGGCAGCAAGTTCATTGTTAACATAATAACCTATGGCATTCGTATCGTCTTTTTTATTTATACTGTTTTGTAACCAAATATAGTAGAATTCATTTACTTTATCTGGTGGGAATATTCTGAATCTTGAGTATCTCCCAAACAAACTATAAAACTTATCTTTATACTGCTCTAGGTCATTTAAATCGATTGATCGAAATGATTTCTCATTAAAATTCCTTTTAACTTTTAAATCTTTCTTTAAAGTAATCTTTGTTTCTATGAATTTAAATTGCTCTTTATCAATTTTATCTAATAAATCACTTTGATCAAAGAGAGTCTGAATTAGATATCTATTTCCCAATTCAACATTTATACTCTCGTCAAATTTTGCATCAAATACATCTATCCCCCAAAATGCAGAATCCCAATTCAGTTTTTTCATGTTTTCTCCATTCTATTAGAGTGTCGTTAAGATGATTCCAAAGAGAATTAAGGCAACACCGAATAACTTCTTACTATTAAACTTTTCTTTTAATATTAAGTTGCTAAGGAAAAGAATAAATACGGTTCCGAGTGATTCAATAATTGGTCCAAAAGATAGAGGTATCTTCTTAAATGCGATAATTGTAAGGAAAAGCGAAGTCGTGAAGAGCGTATAAGCAAGAATAACTTTAAAATTGAAGTATTCTTGAATTTGAGAGCCATGCTTTTCATTGGCGCTTAACTTTAATAGAATTTGAGAGAATGACGCAATCAAGACCGAGAGAACATAAACGATGATATAAGAGAAACTATTCACTTTCCTTCACCACCAACGTAATTCCCAAGATAATAAGTAATGATCCAAGAATCATCAAACTTGTTATCTTCTCTCTAAATATTAATGAACCCCATAGAAAACCCCATATAATCAGCACAGACCTACTCGTATATGCGCTTGATAAAGGTAAATGCTTTAATATCTTCTGCCAAAAGATAGCATATACTACCAAAATGATGAATAAAATTGAGAGATACAGTAAAAATTCTAAAGAAAAAAGAGGTTGACTAGATGCTAGTTTTGAAGTGATAGATGCGAACGAAAATAATAAAAGATTTAAATGCAAGCCTAAGTAAACTCGTGTCTTTTTACTCATTCTCATCTATATTTACTGTCTCTCTTATTACGAATTGTGGAGATTTATTCATAGTTATATAAATCCTTCCAATATATTCACCAATCAAACCTAGCATTAACATTATCATCCCACCAATAAATATAATCGCTGAAATCAACGAAGAATAGCCTAGTGGAATATCGGGATTTGTAAGCCTTTTATAAATCACAATTATCCCATATATAAAGCCAGCAATTGCCAATAAAAAGCCGATTAAGCTTGATATTCTTAAAGGCTTAACTGAAAATGCCGTGAACCCATTTAACCACAATGTGACTAATCCTTTAAAACTATAACCTGATTTTCCAATTAATCTCTTTCGATGCTTAACTTGGACCTTTGAGATTTTATTAGAAACCCTAAACAGTAGTCCTCCAATATACGGAAAAGAATTCTGATATTTGATGACCTCATCTACTATAAACTTTTTCGTCACAAAGTAGCTCGTCATATTGACATTCTTAGGTTTGTCAATAAGCAACTCAGCCATTACATTATTTACAAATGTACCAAAATTCCTAAAAATATTATGCTCTTTAGACTCATAATTCGCATAGACAATATCAAATCCTTTATCCAACTCCTCAATTAGTTTAAACATTTCAGTTGCAGGCGTTTGGCCATCATCATCAAGGCACATAACAAGATCCCCTGTAACGTAGTTAAATCCACTCATGATTGCAGGATGTTGCCCAAAGTTCTTAGAAAGATTGATGACCTTAATTTTAGGATCTTCATGAGCTAATTTAAACAATACTTCAATCACGTTATCCGGTGAGGCATCATTAACTAATACAATCTCGTAATCAAATTGTTCATGAATGGCTACTGTATTCCTGACTTCTCCAACAACTGATTCTATCGTGTCCTGTGACCTATAACACGGAATGACAACTGAAATTTTTCTCATATGTTCTCCGATTCAATTTTAACTATAAAATTACTTACCTTATTCGTAACCAACATAACAAGTTTATCATATCTTATCACTTTCTTAGTTACTTCAATCAGAATAGAGAGTAACAAGGTAACTAAAACTAAAACCAAAACAACCAAAGCTGAATTCCCGAATGAATAAGTAAAATCTCTAAAATAATAGTAATAAACAAATGTATGTGTTAGAAACATATTCATTGAATTCTTACCTATAAAATTTAATGGAATACTGATTACTTTTATTTTAGAAATGATAATTTCACAAATGAGACCAACTAGTATCGCTAAAATAGCATCTGTAATCCAAAGATAGCCATAAGATTGTCGAAATAGTGAGAAAGCAATAAACATAACCAGAGAAAATGCAAATATAAACAACTTTCTTAATTTGCTTTGATTTATTGAGTTGTTTACTAATTCATAAAAATTAGTGCTTGCTAAAACTATTCCGGAAACCACAGTTAAAGTGTACCATCCTACAGCAGTGTACTGATCAACTCTAAAATTCAATAAAAGTAGAAAGCTTAAAGTTAAGAGGATCAAGCTACCAAACCTTCTTTGAAACGATAAAAGGACAGGCATAACAAAGATGAGTAAAGTAAGTAATGACATGTACCACCAGGTTAAATTGAATGTTGGGGTAGTCATTATATTCGCTAAACCCATAAAATCTATGAAAATATAGAATGCTTTTGATACCAAACTTTCTCCATATACCAACAATTGATTTGATTTTTGATAGAAAATAATAATTGATAAAACAAAGACAAACCAATAAGCCATGATAACATTTATGTATCTTTTTATTGTATTCGTAATCAACTCATTTCTACTTTCAATTTTCTTATGAATATACTGTTTTGTTATGCCATAAGCCGTTACAAAAACAAACACCGAAACACATACTTTTGCAAAATTAGAGAACCATAATGTTTGATCTAGCGAAAGAGGAAAATAAAACAGTGAGTAAGCACCGTATAAATCTTGACTATAAAACAAATGGTGCACATACATCAAAATTATGGCTATACCTTTAGCTATATTAGAACTTTCTTTGCTCATATTTACCCCAAATAATTCTATTTCATTTTAACTTCATAAATTTCAATTAACAAGTAAATAATCATGTATATCCACCTTTATAAAGCAATATAGGCAGCATTCCACTTTCTAAATAATCACAGATTTGCTATTTTCTTAAACACTCTTCAGAGGGATATTGTGGTTAGTGAATCATCACTTTTTAATTTCACTAAGGAAAGATATCATTTAAATATAAATGATTATTTAAGATATAATTATACTATGAAAAAAATAATCGTTGGCTACACTGGGTTCGTTGGAAGTAATTTAAGTAATCAAACACATTTTGACGACTTCTTTAATTCAAAGAACATAACCCAAGCCTTTGGATCAAATCCTGATCTCTGCGTATACGCTGGATTAAGCGCAGAAAAGTATATCGCAAATGCAAATCCACTTGATGATTTAAGTAAAGTTCATGAAGCTATTGAGAATATTCAAAGAATAAACCCAAAGTTCTTAATTTTAATCTCAACAATTGATGTTTACCCATTAACACAAGATAAAGATGAAACATATGATATACCATTGACTGGTAAAGAGACTTATGGTAGAAATCGTCTTATCCTCGAGAAATGGGTTGAAGAAAACATTCGTGAATACTTAATTGTTCGTTTACCTGCATTATTTGGTAACGGACTCAAAAAGAACTTCATTTATGACTATATCCATAGAACACCTAAAATGATAAAAGTACAGAAATTTAAAGAACTATGCCCTTTGAATTCAGATCTAGAAAAGTATTATACAAAGAATGATTCTGGTTTCTATCAATTAAAGGACTTAAACAAGATTGAAATCGATCAATTATCATTAGCGCTTGATAAAGTTGGGTTTACATCACTAAACTTTACTGATTCACGGAACCAGTTCCAGTTTTACAATCTGGAACACTTGTGGAAGCATATCCAAATTGCTTTAAAAAATGATATTAAAAAAATAAATCTCGTTTCCGAACCAATATCAGCTGAGACAATTTTCAAGCATCTTGAAAATAGTGAGTTCACCAATCATATTTTACATGAGCCTATTCGGTATGACCTTAAAACCATTTACTATTCTTTATACAATGGTGAAAAAGGATATATTTTTACAAGTAAATCTGTTTTAGAAGAAATAAATGAATTTACCAGAGGTGAAGAATGAATCTATCAATATCAAATATAGCTTGGGATTCAGAGAATAATTCAGAAGTATATCAATTATTAAAGAAATACAAATATACAGGAATTGAAATCGCTCCAACAATTTGGTTTCCTGAAAATCCTTATGACAATATTATTAATGCACAAAAATTAAGCAATGATTTAGAGAATAATTTGAATCTTCGAATTTTTTCGATGCAGTCCATTTGCTATGGTAAAACTGAAAACATTTTCGGGACAGAGTTTGAGTATAGAAATTTACTGAACTACACAAAGCAGTCAATAGATTTTGCTCATTCAATAAACTGTCCAAATATTGTTTTTGGCTGCCCTAAAAACAGAATTATTAGTTCAGAAGATCAAGTCATAAGAGCCTATGAATTCTTCAATGAACTTGGCAACTATGCTTCTAATAAAAATGTAGTTATCTCTATCGAACCTAATCCAACAATTTATGGAACGAATTTTCTGAACACAACAAAACAAGTCATTGATTTTATCAAAGAATTAAAGCATCCTAATATTCTTCTAAATGTAGATTTAGGAACAATCATTTATAACAATGAATCATTAGATATCTTAAGGACAAATAGCAACTTAATTGGCCATATTCATCTCAGTGAACCCAATTTGGAACGCTTAAATGTTAATGAGAGATACACTGAATTAATTACACTTGTCCATGATATTGAGTATTCCAAGTGTTTATCTATAGAGATGAAAAAACAGAGCTTAACGGATTTAGAAGAAACATTAAAAGAGGTTTCAGAGGTCTTCTATGGTTTCAAATAAAGTTATTGGTGTGCCAGAATACGAGTTCTATGAATTTGAGGATAAGGTGAGTGAGTATTGTTTATTGATTCCTATCATAAATGAGGGTAACCGAATTCATAAAGAATTGTTAAGAGCAAATAATGCTAATATTTCAAAACTTGTCGATATTATTATTTGCGATGGTGATTCAACGGATAACTCGACGAATCATGAGTTATTGAAATCACTTAATGTAAATACACTATTGGTTAAAAAGGACATTGGTAAACAAGGTACGCAATTGAGAATGGGGATTCACTTTGCGTTTAAAAGAAATTATAAAGGAATATTGACGATTGACGGAAATAACAAAGATAGTATTGAAGACATTCCATTATTCATTGATAAACTTAAAGAAGGCTATGACTTTGTTCAGGGATCCAGATATATAAAAGGCGGAGAGGCGATTAATACGCCTCTAGTTCGACATTTTTCTGTTAGATACATTCACGCTCCAATCATCTCATTGAGCGCTAGGCACTGGTTTACGGATACTACAAATGCATTTAGAGCTTATTCATCAGCTTATTTGTCAAATCCACTCGTTAAGCCATTACGCGAAGTCTTCGTAACGTATGAACTCCTCGCTTATCTTTCAACAAGAGCTTCACAACTTGGTTTGAAAGTATGCGAAATTCCCGTTAAGCGAGAATACCCAAAAAACGAAGAAATTCCTACAAAAATAAAAGGAATAAAAGGCAATTTACTGCTAATGAGCATTTTATTTAAAAACCTATTACATCACTATCATCCAAAGGAGTCTGAAAATGTTTGATAAAATTATTATTGGTGCAGGACTTTATGGACTGTACTCTGCTCTTTATTCAGGTAAAAAAGGCGAGAAAATACTTGTCTTGGAGAAGGAAAAAGAGTCATTCGAAAGAGCTACTTATGTGAATCAAGCTCGTGTACACAATGGTTACCATTATCCACGTTCTTACTCCACAGCCACAAAATCAATGAATTATTTTAACCGTTTCAATCAAGATTATTCTTTTTGCATAAACAAAAATTTCGATCAGGTATATGCAACATCATCTAAATTCTCTTGGACAAATGCACGACAATTCAAAAAGTTTTGTGAAGCCACAAACATAAAGTGTAATACATTAGACTCGAATGAATATTTTAAATCAGGTATGTGTGATGGGACTTTTTTAACTCAAGAATACACATATGATGCATATCAATTAAAAGTCCATTTCCATGAAGAAATAGCTAAATATCCAAATATTGAAATTAAATACAATGTGGATATCCTCACGATTATCAATGTGGAAGACACGTATAAGATTCAAACAAGTAATGATGTCTTTCACACGAAGTTCTTATTGAACGCCACATATGCTTCAACCAATCAGATCATAAACCTGCTTGGATTCGAACCACTTAAAATAAAATATGAATTATGTGAAATCATACTTTGTACTGTTTCTGAGAACTTAAAAGATAAAGGTATAACCGTCATGGATGGTCCATTCTTTTCTTTAATGCCTTTTGGCAATACAGGTTACCATTCTTTGACCTCAGTTACATTTACTCCACATTCAACGAGCTATTCTAGTTTACCTTCATTTAGTTGTCAAAAAAACAGTAACGGATATTGCACAGAAATGAAATTGGGTAATTGCAATGAGTGCATTGCTAAACCAAAATCTGCTTGGCCTTATATGTCAAATTTAGCTAAAAAGTACCTCAAAGATGAATATGAGTTCAAGTATGTGAAATCACTATATTCAATGAAACCCATTCTTAAAGCATCAGAGATTGATGATTCAAGACCAACTGTAATAAAGAAGTTTTCTACCAATCCTACATTTATCAGTGTTTTATCTGGTAAAATAAATACCATATATGATTTAGATGAGGTGCTCGATGGAACATATTAGTAAAGAAAAGAACTTTGTATCGATTGTCGCATATGTTCATAATAATCAAAATGAAATCTCTTCATT
This sequence comes from Erysipelotrichaceae bacterium, assembly GCA_003543215.1. Taxonomy (GTDB): domain Bacteria; phylum Bacillota_I; class Bacilli_A; order Erysipelotrichales; family Erysipelotrichaceae; genus UBA2212. Next base: position 92,878 of record DPJD01000002.1, read on the forward strand.
TTATTTACGCATCCATAAACTTCTAAGTGAAAACTTCATAAAATCAGAAATAATCTTTATATCTGATTTTACAACCGATAATAGTATCGACATCATTCATGAACTATCCAAAGATAGCGAAATACCCGTGAGCATTGTACGCTTTTCTAAATTTCATGGATTAGAACTGGCTATGACAGCTGGCGTTGATTTATCGATTGGTGATTTTGTTTTCGAAATCGATTCTGTTTACGATAATTATGATTTCGACCTTATTCTTAAAGCTTATTTCCGCAGTTTAGAAGGCTTCGATATTGTAAGCGCATCACCAACTAATAAACTGAGATTATCATCTAAGTTGTTCTATTATATTTATAACAGTAATTCAAGTAACATAAACAAATTGAAAACTGAAAGTTTCAGAGTAATCTCAAGAAGAGCAATCAATCGAATACAATCTTTAAATATTTCGATTCCTTATCGAAAAGCAGTATATTCCAACAGTGGACTTAAAACAGATACGATTTATTATTCCTCTAAAGCTAATAGTCAATATAACTCAGATATTCGAACTAAAGGATGGTTAGCAATTGATTCAATTATTCTTTTCACAGACTTTGCCTTTAAATTCTCATTCTTCTTAACATCCTTGATGATGATTGGGACCCTTTCCATCATCTTCTATTCCATTTACATTTACTTACTCGAGAAGCCCATTGAAGGCTGGACAACGACTATGTTGTTGATATCCGGAGGATTCTTTGGGATCTTCTTAATATTCACAATCATCATTAAATACCTTTCCTTACTTCTTGATCTCGTGTTTAAGAAGCAAAACTATATCATTGAATCCATTGAAAAGCATGGTAAGTGAAATGAAGAATAAACTATTATTCATATCGATATTTTTTATAATCTTTCTTTCTTTCAATCTAAATATTTTCCATACATATGATAACGATATTATTCAACAACAAACTTACACAACATCACCTGGATCATTTGATGGGGAATCACAATCTTTAGTAATCGGTTCTGTATTAGAATATAAACTTAATGGTTTTATGACTGGACTCGGTAGACTTTCAAGAATTGATTATAAAAGTTCTAATTGGTATGAAAACGTCTACTTTACATATCAGTTCTATCTCAATATCAAAGAGTATAAAGGCCAATCATTTGAGATGTACTACTCCCAATTGGGAGGTCAAGGTGTTTTGTTTCGCGTTCTCGAGAAAGTATTCACAGTTTTAAATCTTGATGCAGCAACCAAATACATGTACTTCCAGCAGTTTTCTTCTACTTTATACATCCTGTTACTCTCAACAATTATTTACATAATAATGCGTGAATTCGGTAAATTAGCTGGTGTATTTGGCCTTGCAAGCATACTCCTTTCACACTGGGTGATTTTGATCTCTCAAAACCTTTATTGGGTTGTTTGGACATGGTTCTTGCCAATGATTGTAAGTATGGTTTACGTGCATAAGTATTTTAATAAATCTTCAAAGAAACACTTTAGAATCTATTTATTGATACTGTTTATATCTGTAGCATTTAGAGCGCTATGTGGCTATGAGTTTATCTCCAGTATTCTAGTGTCTGCGGTCATACCTTACTTATATGCTTTAATAAAAACAAAAACAAATCTCAGAAAATCAATTGGTGATCTACTCAAAATCTCTATTACCGCAATAAGTGCATTTATTACCGTAATCACAGCACATCTCATCTATATTGCATTCACATGGAAATCATTTAAAGGTGCTTATGATTTTCTACTATTTGTCATACTAAAGCGAACACACGGGAATCTAGTAGACTCATTTAGTGATGATTACCCAATATTTGGTCAATCTTTGGATGTTCCATTATTAGAAGTTTTGAACACACAATTTAATACCAGTTTATTAATATACCAATGGGATAACACTACGTTCATCTTAAGATTCTATCATCTATTTTTCATCATATTAATCGCTTTCTTCTTTATCATCTATTTAGTTGTCAAAGATATGAAGTTGAATAGAGGATATAAAAATTTAGCGATTTCTGTTGGTTTGATTATTTCTTTCTTATCTCCAATTACGTGGTTTGTATTGGCTAAGGGTCATACCGCTGCACATCCGCATTTAATCCCGATATTATGGTATTTACCCTTCTTGATCTTTGGAATGTCTAGCGTTGGTTACGCTATATCAATGTTGGATCTTTCAAGGTTTAAAATAAGAAACCTAAATAAGAGTTACTAACCTCATTACTCGAGCATTATAAAGACATTGCGTTATTCTAAGTATAATAATTGGAGAGATAAATGACGAGAAATTCAAAAATCAACATAAATGCGAATTCTGTTTTAGAAAACCTGATCCAACTAATACTCTTCACAATAGTTGGTAGTGTTTTAATTCAGACAATAATTTATTTTCTAGGCTTTAAGCTAACAATCGTATCCTTTATACTTCCTTTTTTTGTATATCCAATTTATCAAATTTATATAGCTAAAAAAAGAAGGATTTCAATCCCTGATCTATTGATCGCATATCTACTGTATTTACTTGTTGTGTTTATTCTCTTAACGTATTTTAGTAACTTTATCGAGCATTCTTATGATGGTAATATGTACCATGGCGAAACAATGGTACAGCTCCTATGGGGCTGGAATCCTATCTACGATAAAGATCTTCACTTCTACACTTATGCGACCCAGTGGTCTGTATTGTATCCAAAACTCACCTGGATTTATGGTGCACTTTGGCTGAAACTTACTGACATGTCTTCTTCCGCAATGATTATGAATTCGCTTATCGCAATTATTGTTTCTCTAAAAACATATCTCTTTGCTTCAAAACACCTTAAAAACAAAATTTACGGATTAATCTTAGCGATTATTGTACTTGTCAATCCGATTTTCATCGAACAAATTCATACTTTTTATGTAGATGCAATGATCGGTAACCTAACCTTACTTTTGCTTATTTACAATCTTGAATATACTGAAGAATTTTCACTAAGTTCATTAATTAATATTGCGTTTATTTCTATAATATTAATTAATGTTAAGTTTACTGGTTTCGTGTTTGCTGGATTGATTGATCTAGGGGCGTTTATATACTTATTAGTTAAGCATAAAAAACAAGCCTTACATTACTTCTTAAATGGTATTTATCTACTCATTATCGGTGTTGTCATTATCGGCTTCAGCCCTTACATGAATAACATAATCAATCTTAGACATATATTCTTTCCATTAATGGGCAAGGATAAGTGGGACATTATCTCATTTTTAATACCAGAACAAATCATCAATCTTCGACCATATGATCGCTTTATCTATTCCCTAAGCATGGGGAAAAGTATACGTGAAAATCTATCCTATTTTGGAGAATATGGTTATTTACATTACGATCAAAGAATTGGTGGTTTTGGTGGACATTTCTTGAAATTACTCGTAATTTCCTCGTCAATTATTGGCGTCTACGTCCTGAGTTCAATAAAAAAAATCAAACTAAACTTCTTATTAATAATTTCCATGTTTTTCATTACAATCATTGCCAATTATCAAAACATATGGTGGGCAAGATATGCACCTCAGTTATGGTTCATCATACCAGTTGCAATGTTTGCTTTAATAATAAAAGCTAGAAATATTTATATTCACTTACCTATCTTGATAATTATTAGCTATCTCGTATTATTCCAGTCCATAGATATTTATAAGAATACACTTGATATGGATCTAACGGTTACAAAGGAAATAAAATCTGTTTATGAAACATTAAGAAAAGAAGATGATTTAACGCTATTTATTAATACGAACAATAGAAATCTGTTCTCAGTCTTTGAAGAGTATCGATCAATTGAACACGGACTTGATATTAAGAAAATAATTATCGAGGAGCCTAATGCTCTTTATACTTGTTATCGCGTCGACAACTACCATATTTGCTCTGTTAGAGAATAAAATAGAGTCCTACAAACATAAATGAACCGTACGAGAACGATAATCCGATAAGAATCCAGTCCGACAAAAGAACTTCTGCTGGATCACCATTTGAATTCCCTTCAATGATTAAACTGTATCGCATAACGATGATGATAACCCATAAAACAGACCACACTAAGATATTTCCATTAGTTGATATCGACATCGTCCAAAGTGAATAAAACACAATAAACAACGTTACCATCACATACATCATTTTATCCAGAAACTCACTATTATATAACGCTAAAACACCTCGTGCTTTGCCGCCATTGCTCGTAAGCTCATTTCTTCTTTTACCTAGAGCTAGATAGTAAGAAAATGAAATAACAGTTAAGATCAACCAATTTGATATAACAACACCCACAATAAGTCCACCATAGATTATTCTAAGTATGAAACCTATGACAATTATGGAAACATCTATAATTGGTATGTGCTTCAGCTTTAGGCTGTAAGCAATATTAATTGCTAAGTATCCAAATACGGCAAGATAACTATAAATATCGGATTTCACGAGAACACTAAAAATTATTGAAAACAAGAATAAAGTAGCTGCAATCAATAGAGCTACTTTTTTACTTATTCTTCCACTTGCCAATGGACGATTCTTCTTCTCAGGATGATTTCTATCTTTTTCAATATCTTTTAGATCATTCAGAATATACACAACAGAGCTTACTAAGCAGAATATCAGAAATCCAATGGAATTTTTTAAAAGAATATCTACTTGAAAGAAATTCATCGAAAAGAACAATGGGGCAAATACCAGAAGATTCTTAATGTAGTGTTTTACTCTGAGCAGTTTTATATAATCTTTTATCATCATAATATCCTCTTGTTTAGTTAATTTAGTTAATTTCTATATTTAATTATACAAGAGTCAAATCCTTTAACCAAACAAATTTTTCTAGCAATATTTATTCTAACTATTATTTCAATACTAAACCCAAACTTTACGTTTTAAATATATTTATTAGTCCTAATTCCTTAAAATTCAATCATATTGAAAAGAACGATTTTCAACTTCATCTCAACAAAACTAAATAAAAATAGAAGTAATTGAGACTCGAATAACAAAAATACTCAAAACAGTTTATACAGTCTATTTTATTAATACTTGTTTATTAAGGATTGAATATGCTATTTAAGAATTAATTATTCTACAGATTTCACTAAATCGATATTGAAAATACAAAAATTAGTCCCAATAGAACTGATATAGGACATACCGCTCATTTCTGTAAACTTCAGTAGCACAATTTCGAAAACTGAAATATAAAGGGACAAAATTTCCATCTTTCTTATAAATCTGTTGAGAGTCAATAAGTACAAAATCAACCTTTGTATCGATTAAATACGTACATGCGTTCTCATAATCAGGCTCATCAGTAAAGATTTTTTGACCATAATAATCTCTTGGTATAAAAATGTTCCATAAAGGCGAAAATGAAGGTGTTGTACTAATATTAAAACGATCGATACTACGAAAAACATTATAATCGAGCACACTGTAAACATCGGAAACAAATCCTTTTACTGAAAGTACTTGAGAAACAACTATTGCACGGTCATATCCTTCTAATTGTATTTTAGTATTCATTACTTCAAAAGCTTGAACCTGGTCTTGAGGTAATCGATTAAACCCATTGTAGTTATCTTCAGGATTAAAATAGGAGTGATAGTTGTTGATGGTTGAATATTGTGCTAAATAAATACTAACTGAGAGCACTCCAATTTGAATAAACCTGTTTCTAGCTTGATGTTGAACTAAAAATCCAAAGAGCAGCACAATTGTAAATGTATTAAAAAGCGCATCATAGTTTCGTTGATAAACAAGATCGTAAGTCATAATATTGGTAATGAATGGATAGGTAAATGGATTAATAAAAATCGCAAAAATGATAATGAAATACTTAGAAAATATATCTTTAGATTTTAAACTATAGAAAACAACTGAAGTCCATAATAATCCGTTGAAAAGAACATTTCGAATATTGGTAATAGAAAGATAGTCCCAAACCATGTCAGTATAACTTCTTTGAATAAAAAAGTCTTGCATAAGTGGTGTAGCCTGATTGATTCTCAAACTATAGAGTAAGATTGCTAAAGGAAAAATCACATAAAAGAAACTCTTGTAGACAATTTGTAATGAAAACTTTAATACAAACGTCACAATCATAAATGTCAGAAAAAACATTAATAGAAAAATTATTTTAGAAATGCTTACAGTTCCACCTGACATCCAGAAATTTACTACAAAGAGAATAACAGGTATGAATAGAACATACATTAATACTAAGTTCCTGTTGGATAATCCTTTATTTCTAAGAACTAATAGAACGTAAGCATAGATAACAATAAACGAAATCAGATAACCTGATCCACTGAAACCTAGAATCGCGGAGCTTACCAACATTATCAAAATAGAGTAATAAATATCAAACTTATTTCTTTGCAATGCGATATATATTAACAAGACCAACAATCCCGTAAACAATGTTCGATAGGTGTTTCCATAAAAACTAAACACTGAGTTATAGTAGAAGGAACCAATAAAAAACTGCGTTAACAAGATGATTATGAGTTGATGTGTTTTATTCCTTATATTTAAAATATCTATTGATGCAAAAGTTAACGAAATGCTAAGAATGTAATAAAAAATTGAGGAAATCCAGATAACTGCTGGCATCGTCAGTGTTAAAATATCAAAACTTAAGTTTGTCTTAATAAATTCAATCATCCTATATATTGATGAAAGTATGTAATAATGGCTCGAAAAGTCATCGACTGCCTCAATCCCTATTCGTATACTTCCATTCACATCAAACTGAGTTAAGAAGGATCCTTTAGCGGCTTCAATAATATAGGATAAATAATGAACCGTATCGAAACTTTCTTCTGCGATACCACGGCTGGAAGCTATAAATATCCTGATAATCAGAATTGAACTAAAAAACAAGATTGAACTATCTAACTTTAGCCACTTTACGTTCTTATAAAAAAAGATTGGTAAGCATATTATTATAAGAAATAGTATCAAAAAAATATCACTAGATAACTTGTAATGAATGATTGGATAAATAGCAATATTTAAGATACCAACGATAATACTAAATCCTAAGAGTAAATTGATGTGCTTTGATAATTTCCATTCAAAAACAGCTTGAACTATGGATCCATATGCATAGGATGAAATTGTCATTAAAGAGACAAAGAAAAAAATCAAAAGATAATTTATCATAGCTAGATTATACAATAGAACAAGAATTATTGTTTGATCAGTATAATTAAAATATTTGTATATAATCTAGTGCGTCTAGTTTAGTTAAAAGATCAATGGTTACCGACTAGTTTATAGAATTTATAAAATTAATGTTCAACGAAATCAAAATTAATTTCTCAAATAATCACAAAATAACTCACTTTTGGTTTTTCTCAATGCTTAATACAGTTTTTTTATAAGCTTTGCAGGATTACCCGCAATTATACACTGTCCTTCTTCAAAACTCTTCGTAACAACCGAACCAGCTCCAACTGTTGTATTCTCACCAAGCTTAACCCCAGGCAAGATAACTGAATTCATACCTATCCAACATTTCTCACCAATAATAATGTCTTTTGAATCAATATGAAACTCAGGATTCCGTGGATTATGATTAGTTGTTATTAAACCAACGTTCGGTGCAATCAAACTCCCTTTTCCAATTTTGATTTTCCCTGTACCAAATGCCTGGAAATAACATCCCATTCCTTGGAAATTATTCAAATCATCAACATGAAATTCTATGTTAGCATATCCAGCTACAGTTGATCTTGGAGAAACAGGAAAAGGAACTCCTTTGTTTATCCCGAAAAACAATCTTGCAAATGCATCTGAGCATATCCAACCCCAACCTGGTGCAAGTATTCCAAAATACTTACTTCTAAAATGCTTACTAGTCAAGAATTTCCTATCATATAGAAAAAGAGCAAAAATATTTGCAGTGATATATTTCAGAATCAACTCAATTCCTATTTTAATTTTTCGCATAAATATCCTTTCTATACAAACCATTAACACCAAAATGATTAGATCATCAGATAAATACAGTACTCATATTCAATATTAAAGTTATATTTCCTAAATATTCTGAAAGATAATTAAACATCAATAACAAAAACAGTTAATGATAGATGATATCCACATAATACAAAATTAACATCACAATCTTAAAGTGATTCACATTTCAATATCAAAATAACAGTAAACACTTTTCTCTAATAATTTGCAAATGGCTCAATTATTTTAGAGTCTGTAATATCTTTGTCTTAATACATAAATAAACTCTTACAAAACTAACTCGCAAAATAAACTGAGTCTTAAAGTGATACTATCATTTAATCGCTTCAAACTCACTTCTTAAAGCATCGATAATTTCAAAGACATCTTCATTTTTCAAATACGGATGCATTGGTAGGGAAAGAACAGTATCACAAAGCTCACTTGTCACCTGAAAATCATTTTCATCATAGTTATATTTTTCGAAAGCCACTTGTTTATGCATTGGTTTCGTGTAATAGACCAGGCTAGGGATGCCTTCCTGCTTAAGCTTAGCTTGCAAAGTGTCCCTTTCTTCCTTGTTCTTCAACTTGATAGTATACTGTGCAAAACTAGAGATGTACCCCTCTGGAATCAAAGGTGTTACCACAATGTCTTTAAGTTTCTCCGTATAGAGTTTGTATACACGATTCACATCTTCAAGTTCATGATCAATAAAAGCTGTTAACTTTACATTGAGGACTGCCGCTTGAATTGAGTCAAGTCTTGAGTTTACACCGATTCTAACATTATCATACTTATCTTCACCTTTTCCGTGGACCTTCAATGAATTCAAAAGCTCGGTCAGTTTATCATCATTTGTGAAGATTGCTCCCCCGTCTCCATAACACCCTAACGGTTTCGCAGGAAAAAAAGATGTTGTCGCAGCATCTCCAAAGCTACAGGCTTTTTTGCCATGAATACTGCCTCCAAACCCTTGAGCGCCGTCCTCCAAAACTTTCAGATTATACGTTGATGCAATCTTTTCAATTTCATTATAGTTAGCTGGCAATCCAAACAGGTCGACTGGGATAATCACTTTAGGGGATAATTCGCCTTCTTCAATCACTCTTATTATCGCTCTTTCAAGTTTGATTGGATCCATATTGAATGTATCCTGATTGACATCCACAAAAATCGGAGTAGCCCCAACAAAAGAAACAATTTCACCTGTTGAGAAAAAAGTAAAATCTGGGACAAAAACGGCATCTCCCGCTTTTATTCCCCATGCCATCATCAGAAGCGTCATGGCTTCGGTACCGTTCGCACACGTTATACAATGCTTAACCCCAACATATTCCGCAAGCCTTTTCTCTAAGATATTTACTTCTGTACCACCAATAAAATTCGAGTTATTAATCACGGTTTGAATCGCTGTATCAATCTCGGACTTGTACTTAGTGTACTGTGCTTTCAGATCTCTAAACTCCATCTCAACTCCTCCATTTTACTTTTCTGTCAATCCTTTTTCAACTAGACTATATTTTCGACAACAGACTCGGCATACAAGATCTTCTTTTAAAGATTCACCACATTCACAAACCCATCCGATCTGCTTAGCAGGAACGCCAACCATCAAGGCATAAGCTGGTACATCTTTGGTCACCACAGCGCCAGAGGCGATCATCGCCCATTTACCTATTGTATTACCACAAACTATGGTCGCATTTGCGCCTATAGATGCTCCATACATAACTAAAGTTTTTCGATATCCCGCCTGTCCTTTCGGATATTTGCTTCGTGGAGTAAGATCATTGGTAAACACCATCGAAGGCCCACAAAACACGTAATCCTCGAGTTCAACACCCTCATAAATGGAAACGTTGTTTTGGATCTTAACACCATTGCCGATTCTAACGTTGTTAGAAACATTAACATTCTGTCCTAAAGAACAGTTCTCACCAATTTGTGCACCTTTATGTACATGACAGAAATGCCATATCTTAGTTCCTTCTCCAATCGTTACATCTTCATCGATATAACTACTTTCATGAACGTAGAAGCTCATCGTATGAATCTTCCTTTAAAATCTAGTGTGCTGCACTTTTCGAGGGGTAGTTTGATGATTTTTCCTTCTGCTGCTGACTTGTATATCGCAAGAACCAGCTCAAGAGCATTCCTTCCATCCCTTGCCGTTACATAAGGCTCTCTATCATTGTGAATTGCATCCACCACATCCGCATACAGAGGCTTATGACCATATCCATACACTGTTGGTGGGTTTTCATGATACTTTACTTTAACATCTTCTGGATCATCAAGATTATCTGCGAATTGCCATTCTTCGATGAGGTTTACCGATTTACCTCCAGCTTTTATCGTGCCTTTCTCTCCAAAGATGTATAATGTCTCCTCGAGATTTTTTGGATAGATGTTTGTCGTCCCCTCAATGATGCCATAACTTCCATTTGCGAATTTTACTAATGCCATTCCTATATCCTCAGCTTCAATGAAACCATGGATCAGATTATCCGTCATGCCCACAACTTCAGTGACATCATCTCCCATCATCCATCGCAAGAGATCAATATTATGGATGCACTGATTCATCAAAGCCCCCCCATCCTGTTCCCATGTGCCTCGCCATGGTGCTTGGGTGTAGTATTCTTCTCCCCGATTCCATCGGATATGAGCAGTTCCGTGCATCAATCGACCAAAACGATCTGCTTCAACCGCTTCTCTTATCTTTTGCACAGATTTGTTGAATCGATTCTGATGGCATGCACTAACTTTGACTTTCATTTCCTGCGCTTTTTCAATGATTAAATCAGCTTCTTCAAGTGAAAGTGCGATTGGCTTTTCAATTATTAAGTTTACTCCAGACGCGATACAGTCTAATGCAATTTGACCATGTTTTCCACTTTCAGTGCAGATTGCTATAAGGTCAAGTTCTTCCTTTTCAAGCATTTCTTTGTAACTCTTATATTTCTTTGTTTCATCAGAAAGATTGAAATCTCGAATTATTGAAATCATTTTTATCTCATCAAGATCACACAACGCTGCAATATCCAACTTATTCTCAATTGCAGCAGCAATATGATTTGGTGAAATTCTTCCACAACCTATGATTGCATATTTCAAATTCATTTTACTTACCATCCAGCTTTCGAATCACTTTGGCAGGTACTCCTGCAACAACAACATTTTCTTCTACGTCTTTAACGACGACTGCCCCTAAACCGACCATACTATTCTTACCAATCGTAAGTTGATTCTTGATTGAAGCGGATGGTGCGACATAAGAATTTTCCTTTAGTATCACACTCCCTGCAATCATGGATAATGCAATAACATTGACATTATTCTCGATGACAACATTATGTGCAATGTGGCATAAATTATCAATTTTCACGTTGTTGCCAATTACTGTATCACCGATTGTTCCTCGATCAATGCATGTATTGGCTCCTATTTCAACATCATCTCCAATACGTACACCCCCAAGGTGAGGTACTTTGACATTCAATCCCGCTTTACTAATAAAATAGCCATACCCATCCGAACCAATCACTGCTCCAGAAAATATAACACTGTTGTTGCCAATTACGACCTTATTCTCTAAGACCACGTTGTTTTTAATGATGACATTCTCTCCAATCGACACATCAGCACCAATATAACAGTTTTCTCCAATACTAACGCCATTCCCGATGTGGGTTGTCAAGATTGTTGAACTCTTTCCAAACGTTTTACTTGGTTGGGTTTTCTGTAAAAAATGAGCAACAATCGAAAAAAACAATTCCTTCGAATTTTCAGATGTCAGAATATTCAATCCTTTAATACACTCATTAACGCCCACCGAGCTTACAAAAAGTACAGTATTCACTTTGTCGCAACTTATCTTTTCGAAAAGCATTGGATCCTTTATCCAGACTATTGAATTATCTTCGATGTTGTCGGGTAATGAAACCTTATTTACACTAAGCTCACTATCACCAATATAGTTATAGGTTATTTGGCTATGTTCCAAAAAATTCAGTATTTTTTCTAGTTTAATCATTCAATTTCATCCATTTTGAGAAATTCATCCAAATTCCTAAAGTTTTTATCAATTTGTTCGAATCTTTCAACTTTACCTTGATTAATAAATAACTTCAACTTATCTTTTGTCGCTTCATTTTGATCACTATACCAAAACGGATGTGTGACAAGGTGTATCTTTTTATGTTCGCATTTTTCGATAATTTCGATTATATTTTCTCGCCAATACATTCTTGAATCAGATACATACTTCATTTCCCTTAGATATTTATTTCCATAAGCGTTGATGAGATCATCGAGTTCGATTGAAGCATTCAGTACGAATTCTGAAGGACGATGCATGGACACGACATCTATTTTTATTTTCAGAGCTTCTTCTAGAATTCTGACTTCTTTTGTAATAACTTGCTTAACCACCTCTCGTGAGGTTGTTTGATATTTCTGTTCATCATAGTGTAAACCAATTTGATGTCCCAAACTCAGAATCTCAGTAAATATCTCTGATGTCTTCACCGAAAAGACATTATAAAACTCAGTTGCTAGAAGTATAAAATATGTCGACTTTACGCCCAACTCATGTTCAATTTTCGCCATTTCAAGCGCTTTTATTGGGCTAAAGTCGACATCATGCCTCAGAATGATGGATTTATCATACTGCTCCACTTCTTGATAAAAGGAAAACAAATAACCCTTCAATCTTGCCAACTCAATTAGGTGTCTATAACCAGTATATGTGAATTCCATTTTCCACCTCATTTTTCAACAAAAAGGAATGCTAATACTCATAAAACCCAACACTGGTTTTTCTACCCAGTCGATTGGATCGTACCATTTTACGAAGTAAGGGATGCGCACTGTATTTATCCAATCCAAATTCCTTATGTAATACATCCATAATACTTAAACACACATCTAAACCGATCATATCCGCCAAAGCCAATGGACCGATTGGGTGATTTGCTCCATGCATCATTGCACTATCAATATCTTCTTTAGAAGCTAACCCCTCACTATATATCGAAATAGCTTCATTAATCATAGGAATAAGCATTCTGTTCACGATAAAACCAGGTGCTTCATTCACTAGAACCGGCTGTTTGCCCAGTTCGGTTGCGAGCTCGGTTGCAAAAACTCGAGTTTCGATCGATGTGTTTATACCACTAACAATTTCAACTAAATTCATTATTGGTGCTGGGTTGAAAAAATGCATCCCAATAATCTTTTCTTTTCTGCTTGTCACGGATGCTATTTCTGTAATCGATAAGGATGACGTATTCGAAGCAATAATACAATCTGCGTTAAGAATCAGATCGAGTTCTCTAATTTTTTCCTTTTTAAGCTCAATATCTTCGAGTACGGCCTCAATAGCTATGCGACAGTTCTTAGCGGAATCGATTGAGTCGATTACTTTAATATTCACTAGAATATTCTGCCTTTCTGCTTCAGATATTTTATTTTTCTTAACTAGTTTTTCTAAACTTTGCTCAATGGTAGCATAAGCCTTCAGTGTGCTACTTATCTTGGGATTATACAAGAATACTTGATGGCCATTTCTTGCGAAGACTTGTGTGATTCCTTTGCCCATCAAGCCCGTCCCGTAAATTAAAACTTCCATGGCATTGCCCCCTTTAGCTTTGAACTTGTTTACAATAGTTCAATGTTGTGACGAACACTGATGTGTTTCATTGCGTTCTTCGTATCAAAAATTGCTTTTGCATGCCTTTGAACAAACGCGTAATCAACAATTGTATGTGCGGTTGTCACGATGACAAGGTCTGCACTTTCAATAAGTTCTTCAGTAAGTTCAAGCTCACCCATCTTGACTACACCATGCTCGCGATATTCAGAGACAAACGGATCGAAATATACAACTTCTACACCTTCTTTTTCTAACTCATTGATGACACTGATAGCAGGACTTTCACGATAGTCCTCAATATCTTGTTTGTAAGCAACCCCAAGAACTAGGACCTTAGAACCACGCATCGCTTTCTTGAATCGATTGAGAATCTTACTTGCTCGTTCTGCGCAGTATTCAGGCATTCTGTCGTTGATCATCATCGAAGATTCAATCATGGAGGTATGAAATCCATATTCTCTTGCTTTCCAGGATAAGTAGTATGGGTCAAGCGGGATGCAATGCCCACCTAGGCCTGGTCCTGGATAAAACGCTTGAAAGCCATAAGGCTTGGATTTTGCAGCATCGATAACTTCCCAGAAATTGATACCCATTTTATGACTTAACATGGCTAATTCATTGACAAGTCCAATGTTTACATTTCGATACGTATTTTCTAATATCTTTTCCATCTCAGCAACGGCAGGTGAAGAAACACGATGGATTGGCGCTTCAAGGATCGCTTCATACATGGCAGCAGCGATTTCGGTACACTCGGCAGTGATTCCACCCACAACTTTCGGTGTGTTTTTTGTTTTATAAATAAGGTTTCCAGGATCAACGCGCTCTGGTGAGAATGCAAGGTAAAAATCAATTCCACATCTTAAACCGGATCTCTCAAGAATTGGTTTTAAAAGTTCCTCTGTTGTTCCAGGATAAGTGGTCGATTCAAGCACGATCAACATGTCTTTGTGCATGTAAGGAACGATACTTTCAGCAGATGCTCTGACATAGCTTATATCAGGTTGCTGATACTCATCCAAAGGTGTAGGTACGCAAATACAGACACAATCCGCTGATGCCACCTGTGAAAAATCCGTTGTAGCGGATAAAAGTCCTGACTTAACTATCTCTTCCAAGTCCTCATTGACAACATCCCCAATATAGTTTTCGCCTACATTTACCATGTCAACTTTTGAAACTTGTACATCGAACCCTATCGTTCTAAACCCCGCTTTTGCTTTCTCTACAGCCAACGGTAATCCAACATACCCTAGTCCTATAACACCTAGAATAGCATTCTTTTTATGAATTTTCTCAAGTAATTTCATGACGTACCCCCTCCAACTACCATCAAATTATATCATAATGCGTTGAACTATTAAGAACATCCCACTTCTTTCTAGCATTCTTGCAAACTATTAAAAAATACACAATAAACCAGGCAAGACCGATTATCACACTGGTAAACAGAGTGAGATTTGGAAATATCTCCATAAAAAACACCTTTATGTAATAGAATACAATTGAAAGGAGTAAATTCAAGATTCCAATCTTCAATAAACTAACCCACGGGAAAATCTGAATGAATTTAAAATCGATCATTCTTGCTGTGCTTTTTAATTGTAGCAACGCAACAAATGATGTGACACATAAAGTTGCAACTGCTGGTCCAATGAATCCAAACATTTTGTGAAATATAAAATTCAAGATAACATTTGAAATGAGAGCAAATATCGATGTCATCAAAATATATTTTGTTTTATTTAGACTATTTAAAACCATTCCAAAATACGTAATTCTAAAAACTAATACTAGAGAGTAAATCCTAAAAACTGAAACCCCCATTAGAAATTTCTCCGAGTACAATATAGTAATGATTTCAGATGCAAAAACAATTAGAACCGATATAAGAAAGAACATTATTATTGAAGATAAGTCTATAGAATATCGCCAGACATCCATTGCTTCCTTAATTCTTTTCTTATTAAGTAACTTGGATATTGTTGGAAACACAACTAGTACTATTGAAGATGAAAGTACTGCAATCGGTAGTTCCCTAGCTGCATTAGCATAGACTGCATACTCATCAAGTTTATATAATGATGAGACCATTATTTGATCTACTTGAAGATTTAAGGTCCCAATGAGTGTAGACAGCCCAAGTGGTATCGAGAATATCAAAATCTCCTTTATGATGCGAAAATTAACAAATTTATTTTTCAGTTTATAAATTCTATGAACAATTATGTAAACAAAAATTGATTGCGTTGCATTAACAATCGTAAAAAAATACAAATATGATTTAAAGTCAATTCCCAACAGAGACGAAATCAATGCTGTAATAAAGATAACAAAGTTGTATGTAGTCTCGATTATTAGCACAAATTTCGATCTATTACTAAAAATTAGAAAAAAACTCATACTGGAATTCGTTAGAATGGACCAAGGTAAAATTAATAAAACTAAACGGTAGGATGGGATGTTAGTATTATTAAAGTACACACCTAATTTTTCTGAATATAAGCCTAGTAAAATACCAGTAATTATGCCAAACAATGTATTTAGAATAAAATATCCAATTACGAAGTTATCACGTTCCTCTTTGCAGTCATATTTGCCTAGGAAATAGTTGATTGAGTTACTTATTCCAAATGATAGTATTGAAACTGATAAATTAACGATTAGAATCAATTGAGCATAGGTTCCATACTCTCCCAAGGTTCTGTATCTTGAAAGAATAACTGTAATAGCTATAGACATAATTAAAGAAGCAATTTTAGAAATTGTTAAAATCAGAGTATTTCTTCCAAAATTCATTTCAGATCTCCAACATTAAATCTCATTTACTATTTCTCTAAATATTCTCATGTATTCTTGTGTATTACTATGGAACTCTCTTTTTTCAACTCTAATGTGTGAAAGTCTATTAAATTTATCTTGTAGTTCGTTGCTCCTAGGAGAGTACAAATGAATACTATTTTTATACATATCCAAGTCGAACATCTTTGATAAATCACTTTCTTCACCAGGAATAATCACCTCGCAGTCTGCGTATAATGCTTCATAAATTGTTCTACCAATTGCAAATAACTGATCTCCTCTAATAACATAGTCTGAAACAAAGTAAAGTTCGTCAATGTTATTTCTTTGACTCATAAACCTAATACGACTATCATTCTTTGCTAAAGTTTTACATTGTTTTAAATAGTCAATATCACCATCTCCAACGATTAACAGAACCGAATTATGGCTTGCTGACTTTATAAACTCACCTATAACATAATGTATGCCTTTTGCGACTATAATATTGCCAAAAATTGAGAAGATAACTTTGTTCTGCAAATTATATGCAATTTCCAATTCCTTTCTGTTCATAAACCTAAGTTGATACATATCAACTGGATTATTTAAAACAACACTTGGCACCTTAACATCTTTCAATGCTTCCCGAGTTGACTCATCAATAAAAATTAATTTCTTAGCCCTTCTAAGTCTACTATAGACATTTTTCTTAGAAATCCCATTATAGAGTTCTCTTACATGTACGACAAACTTATACTTATTTGTTATTAATGGAAATAAAACTAACGAATTTAGATAAATAATGTCATAGTTGTTTGATTCTATTAACTTATATATTTTTCTCTTGTCTAATGTATAGGATAATAAGTTTTTTATATCTGAAAGTCTTCTTCTTACTCTAGTAAATAAGCTTAACTTTTCTTCATTTAGAACTATCTTGCCTATATAAGGTAAGTGAAATACAAAAGAGTCTCTCATCTTTACACCAGCATATTTATTGATTTCCTCCATGCTCGTAGTCTTTAATAAGTAGTGATCGTGAATGAGATCAAACTCAACATCAAGATTCTTTAGAATATAACCTAGACTTTTAGCTGCACCATATATTAAATTCCCGCTATGTGTTATTACTAGTATTTTCATTAAATCTTCCTGTTTCTGATTTTCTATCAATTGTATAAAGTAGCACAATGAATATCATAATAAATTCGTTAAGCGCTTCAACTGTCATAAAATTATAATAAAATACCATAAACAATATAAAACTCCTTATATTAGAATCTTTGACTTTTTTAATGTAACTTAAGAACAACAAGTTAATCAACATTGTACCAACAATACCACCTTCTGCAAGATTTTTAATTATACCTCGTCTTAAAGTATAAGGAGCATTGTTTATATATTGTGACCCAAGAGGAGCATAAAGATATGCAAAACTCACAATATTCCCTATACCTACTCCAAAAAGAATAAATACTGGATTACTTAGTAAAAATTTCAATGCAGCTGTATCCGAGTTTTCCAAAAAGGGTATGTCACCAATACTTACTAAGTATTCGATTTTATCTATAAAGAAATCAGTTTTCATAAAAACGATAATTGAGATAATAGATAACAATGAGATTGACATAGTAAGAATCAAAATATTCCTTCTATACTTTATTAATATGAAGATAAATATCTGAGAAAAAAGAATAATATACCCTGTTGTTGAGAAAGTAAAAAGAATAGCCAGAACAAAAATGATTGAAAAGATAACTCGATATTTTTTCAAATATAATAACGAAGGAACAAATATAAGACAAGAGAGACCAATATTTAGATATTTCGCAACCTGTTTAGGCTCACCAATCCCAACTGTTATTCTTACAAACCCATACATTTTGTCAGTAATACCAAACAATGGATTAAAGAAGTCTTTTCTCATAGGAAAGATATCAAAATTAAATAGCAAATAGATTAATTCTTGTAGTAGCCCAATTATGGCCAACAACAATATTGAAAAAAAGATATAATTCAAAATTCTTTTTGCAATAGAAGCCTTGACACTTAAAATAACAATTGAGCTAAGAAACATAAGCCCTAATTGTGCAATTTGAAATACAGATCTTAACTCATTTTGAACTATACTGCCTTGAACTTTAAATTCGAAATTCAAAAGATGAAACAAAATGGTAACAATTGAAAAGAATATGAAGATTGATAAATATCTTCTTTTAAAGAAGAGTATATCTTTGTCTTTGTGAATATCCGAATGCAACATAAAGTAAAGAAGAGCAATACAAGTCATCAATATCTGCTGTAAAGAGATAAATCCAAAAAGTCTATAATCGTATAAATAAATAGAACCTACTGTAAAAAATAGAATTATAAGATACTCGGTTAAATTTTTTTTAACGAAGAAAATTGAAAATATCGCCAAGTAAGGCAATAAATTAAAAACATGACCAGTTAATTGATAGTATGTCATTCTTGATTACCCGACCTGATTAAGTCTATGAATTTCATTGTTTGCTTATCTGAAAGCTTATTTTCAATAATCCATTTTCGATTTTTTATTCCCTCTTCTATATAGCGACTCGGTTCAATTCTTAATAATTCTATAATCCCATTCATGATGCTTTCGATACTACTATTTTCAAAAAAATATAAATGGTTATTGTACTCTTTTGGTATACAACTTAACCTATGCATTATAGTTGGCTTCCCACTATAAATATATTCCATTGTCTTTGATGGAAATGAATATTTCACATATTCGCCTTCATTGTTTCTAGGATTAACTAACAAATATGCTTTTGATTGTAATGCAATCAAATCAATTCTATCCAACTGTCCGAAATATTTAATTCTTTTATCAGAATTCGATATGTTTTTGACAAAATCCTCGCAATCTCCCGAGCCGCAAATCCACAATTCTATACTCCTATCATCTATTAATTCGAAAGCAGAAATTAAATCGCAAACTCCAAACTCACAATTTAAACTGCCTGAATACAAAATAGACTTGATGTTTTTATTAGCAAATTCTAATTCAATTGTAGTTAATTCTGTATCTAGCAATCCCTCAATAACAACATGTGATTTATGGGTAATGGATAAAGGGTTTAACATTTGCTCTGTTAATAAAACGAAATGATCAAAATACTTCATTCTTTTTAATACAAAAATACCTTCAAGCTGGGAGAAAAGTTTCCCGACAAGTCCGTTTGGCATTATACCGAATTTTGAAGGTAAATCAGGGACAATTATTGATATGCTAGCATTATATTTAGCCTTTTTTATAAATTTTGCCAACGAAATAAATAGTGGATACAAACTGTAAAAAATGATTTGAGTATTCTCATCACTGTTAGCTAGCTCACAAGCTACTTGTTTTCTAAGAGCTATATACCTCTGGATTTGCTTAATAAATGGTAAATTTATACTCCCAATTTGAAAACAACTATTGTTAAGATATGACCAAGTTTTCGATTTCGTAAACACTTCTTTATATTTATTAGGATAAGTGCCTGTAGGAACAACATTTATTATCTTAATTTTGTCAAAGTATTCATTTTTCAATAATCCATTAACAAAACTCCATTGAAATGTATCTGCAGGTTCTTGAAAACCGCTAATTGTTTTCTCCCTAATAGCACTTTTTTCATGAGGATTATACATTAATCCAACGAATATGAGTTTCATACTATAGTTCCTGACTCTGAAAATTCAAAAGTAATGCAAGATGCGTTCTTGCCATTGTGTTTATTGTATATTTTTTGATCTTCGATAAACTTTCTTGACCTAGCCTAACCCTTAGCTCTTTATCTCTAAGTAGAATATCTAATCTAGAGAACAAAAGGCTATAATCTTCAATTGGGATAACAAATCCATTAACATTATCAATAATCAATTCAGTACCTGCAATGCACATGTCAGTTGTTATGACTGGTAAACCATTAGCCATGGCTTCGTTGATCACCAATCCCCATGTATCATATCTTGTAGATAAAACAAAAATATCCGCCATCGAGTAATAATCTTGTATCTCGCCTTTTCCAATAAAATCTACAAAATGAACATTTTTCACATCTAATTCTTTTATAAGTGCTAATAATTCTTCACTAGCCTGACCTCCTACTATATATAGTCCTGTGTTATTGATATTTAGTAGATGTAATGCTCTTATAGTAATATCATGCCCTTTTCTTGGAATAATACTTCCAACTGATAATATAACATTATCATATTGAATACCTATTTTTTTTCTTGCATTTACTCTTCTGCTATCTAAATCACTGGAATTTACTATTTCGGACTCAAGAATTGAACTAAATGGATACTTGTATATGTTGCTTCTCTCTGCACCATAAGCAATAAAGTATTCATCTCCGATATCAGTAGTGCTGAAATATGCATAAGCATCTTTAATGATTTGTTTTTTAAGCCACTCTTTGAATCCCTTTCCGTCTTTCGCGAAACCACCTTCACTTTCAATAATGTATTTTCTTTTCAGAAGTTTTAAAAAGAAAATTGAGATTATACCCGTTGGAGTCATTGGGTTCGCAATTATTATGAAATCATGTTCCTTTTTGAATAAATACTTAATAATACTCGGGCAAAAAGCCCCATCAACACCTATATTTAATCCACTTAAGATACGCCCTTTAAAGTTTATAAAGTTAAATTCTTTCCAGGATTTGTCTCTTTCTGAAGAATTTGATCTTTCAAATATAACGGTTAGGTCGCACAACTTCCCAAATTCATTAAAGAAATCAACCATATAGGGTGATGGAATATTAGTTAAGAATAATACCTTCATTTCAATTCCCCCTCATAGACACTAAGATATCTGTTAAACATTTCATTTCTCGTGAATTTTTGAGCATCAGAAGTATTGGAAATTCTTGGTAGATTACTATGTTGATAATCTAGTAAAATTTCAACTATTTCATCGATTCCACCATATTCGATGAGTATACCATTATTACCAATTACTTCTTTAGAAGCGCCTGACTCAAAACCAAGAATTGGCGTTCCGCATGCAATACTTTCTGCTGCGACGAGCGAAAATGTTTCTTTCTTACTTAGTAGTAAAGTTACATCTGACAGTGAGTAATACTCTGCTAGTTTCATTTGATCTTTTATAACAGAAAGCGCAATAATATTCTCGAAATTAATCTGATCTGGTTTATCAACACCAATCATAATAAATCTAAAATTCTTATTACTTAATCGCTTAGCAATCTCAATTACCAAATCCCCACCTTTATCTTGAGACATTAAACTTGATGCGACTGATAAAACTACGACTTGATCGGTTATACCAAGATTTTCTTTTAGTTGTGTTGTATCTCGAGGATAGAAAACCTTATCACAGTCTATACCATTGTATACAACCTTTACACTCTTATTATTTAAGAATGATAGTCTTACTCTATTCGCCAACCATTCAGAAGGAGTTACAATGGTTAGATTATTAAATCCTTCGAAATAGTGCTTCTTCTTTAAATGCATAAAATGAGTGAAATCAAAAATCAAGCTTTTAGGATAAACTCTTAATTGAGGACATTTGTGACACTCTTTCTTCCATTTCTCACAATCGTGAGCATGTCCACATTTGCCTGTATACATGAATTCACAATGGAATGTCCAAACTGTTTTGATATTCTTTTTCTTAAGGTAACTCATCAAGCGCCCTATATTTACGAAATAAGCATGGAGTTCATGAATATGTACTACATCTGGTCCAAAGCGTTCAATATAGTTAATCAATCTTAATGTTGAAATAATTGAAAAGTATCCAGTCAGTCCAGTTAATCTAGTCATTCCCGCATGAAATAATGTCTCCATGTCTAGTCCGAATTTAAAGATATTATGCTCTTTAATCAATGGTCCACGACCATAACAAATAGCCGCTTCATTCCCTGAATTGTTCATTTCAGTATATAAATCATAAACAATTTTACCAGTACTACTGTGTTTACAATTTACATCGATTAAGAGTACTTTCATAATTCTCCTTTACTGTTTAACTTTAAACTGAGATAACTCTGGTACCGTGATTAGTACCGCTTTCTGCTTTCCATAATAGATAAACATACTACTCGCTGCTACTGCATGTGCACCATTTTCAATTGCCTTCTTTAGATCTGAAACATCTTTTGCACCACCAATGGCGATTACCGGAACACTTACAGACTCTGAAACAAGTTTAATAAGACTCAAGTCATACCCTTCCATCATTCCATCATTGGTTATCGAATTGATGATGATTTCTCCTGCATCTAAATCTTCAACCAACTTAATCACATCTATCAAACTCATTTTAACTTCTTGAGAGCCATCGTTGATATAAACAACGTATTTGCCAAACATATTCTTCTTAACATCGATACTGATCACAACCCCAGAACTTCCTAAAAAATTAACTGTATCTTTGATTAATTGGGAATCGATGATAAAGCTTGTATTGAAGACGACCTTCTCATAGCCCATCTTTATGATCCGTTTGACTTGGTCAAGTGTTTTCAATCCACCACCATAACTAAGTGGCATAAATGCCTCATTCGCAATCTCTTGTAACAGTTGGTAGTTTGGTTCTTTATTTTGCTTACTTGCGTTGATATCTAAGATACACAACTCATCGACACCTTTATCATTGAATATCTTTACAGAATTAACAGGGTCTCCAATGTACCTTGGATTTTTAAACTGAGTTGTTTTAACAAGATCATTATCTTGAATGGTCAAACATGGAATTATTCGTGGTCTTTGGTACATATTACTGAATCTCCGAGAAATTCTTTAACAATTGCATGCCGAATTTGTGACTTTTTTCTGGATGAAACTGAACACCATAAATATGATCTTGTTGAACGGCTGCTGCAAACTCGTTTCCATAATCACAAGTTAATAGAACATTACTTTCGTTCTCACAAACTGCATAATATGAATGTACGAAATAGAACCTGTATTCCTCTGTGAAGTCCTCACTGAACTTCTCATAGGGCTTGTTCGATTTCACAACGTTCCATCCCATATGCGGTACTTTAAGTTTTGTGTCTTCAAATTTAAATTTAACATTCTTGAATGGAATCAAACCTAAACCAGGTTCAGTCCCTTCTTCACTGGACATCCCAAGCATCTGCATACCTAAACATATCCCTAAGAGTGGTTTCTTGATTTCTTTTGCATACTTGATCACGAAATCATAATAACCCGTTTCCTTGAGTTGCTTCATTCCATAATCAAAAGATCCCACACCAGGTAGGATGACTTTGTCCGCCAAAATAAGCTCTTCAGGACTTTCCGAGAGTTTCGCTTCGACACCGATTTTTTTAAACATATTTAGGATGGAATGAACATTGCCCACACCATAATCAATAATTACAATCATCAAATTCTCCCTTATCTAAACTGACGTTTTTCGATGCCCACCATTTGCGCAAAACGAATAGCCAATTTGGATACCCATTCGATATTCTTGTAGTCTTTGAATGTCTTATTCTCTTGTGCCATGATGGACAAGAATTCTTCTTTTGAAACACCCAACTTCTTAGCAATGTATTCCAAGTCTGCGAGCGCATCTTTCTCAGGATAAGGCGGGTTCTTAAGAATCTCAAGTGCCTCTTCACGCGTCAATTGTCCACTCAACACCAGGCTTGAATAATGAGCCCTACGCTTATCAAAACCAAACTTCTTAATCAACCAATAGCCTTCATAAAAACGTGTAAATACGGACTCGAAATGCTTATTAGCATAGGGTTCCCATCCAAACTTCTTGTTCAGAGTTTCAATCGCATCTTTCTTAGTATATGGAATCAAATCCAATGGTTTGACAATCTTCAGACCTTTGAAGAAACGATAATACAAACGATACTTGAACATACCACTTAGGGGTAATGTCTTTAATTGGATTTTCCCAAACTTACGATGAATATCCTTGATTTGAGTCAAATCATTAAGGTATACCCATTCATAAGGCTCCCGAACACTTTCGGTTGAGAAGTTTCCGCCTGTTAAAACATATTTAATCTTGTTTTTCACTGCGAAATTATAAAGTGACGCAAAGATGACATGATCCTGTGGTGTATCTTGATAAGCAACTTGGGACTTAAAGTAAGCAAGTTGAAGATCTTTCATTTCATTCCAGTTCACAACTTCAGTAAACAACTCAAGGTCCAAACCTTTTACAAGTTTTTCAATGTTGCTTACAGCTACATTTAAGTTCCACCCAGTATCACAAGCAAAAGCCAGAGGTCTTAAACCGAGGACTTCTTTTGCATAATACAAGAGGTATGAACTATCAACACCACCACTTACTCCAATCAGACAATCAAACTCTTTACCTTTACCCGCTGCTTTAATCTCATCCACAATTCTTTTCAACTCTAAAGCACCTTGTTCGTCAGGATGCCAATTAGGTTTGATATTCTCATAGAAGTTATGGCAATGATCACACATTCCATTTTCATCAAATGTAATCAGTGAGTCACTCGTATCCATTACACAATTTGTACATACTTGATATTCACGCATAATTAAATCCCCCATCTGTTGATCAAGCTCATGATAATTCGAACAACTTTATCCGAAACATTAGGTACCGTATAATCACTTACACTGTTCGCTTTGCTTGTTTTATTTTCTAACAATAAATTTAAAGCGGGTAGAATTACTTCTTTCTTTAAACCCACCAACATGACCATTGCTTCTTCCATCGCTTCAGGACGCTCATGTGAATAGCGAATGTTCAGAGATTTCAAGCCTAAGATTGAAGTCTCCTCACTAATCGTACCACTATCACTTAAGACAGCTTTCGCATTCATCTGAAGGTTCACGTAGTCATTGAATCCCAGTGGTTTCAACCACTGAATTAACGGATTCAATTCTAACACATTCACATCGAGCATTTTACGCGTTCTTGGATGTGTGGATACGATGATGGGTAGCTGATATTCTTCTGCGATACCATTGAGTGAATCGATCAGGTCCTTAAAGTTTGATAAAGTGTTGATGTTCTCTTCTCGATGCGCAGACACCACAAAGTATTTCTTATTTTCAAGCTTCAAAGTTTCTAATACTTTGGATTCATGAATCTTAGGAAGTTGGTTCTGCAAGACTTCAAACATAGGGCTACCTGTTTTGATCACACGATCAGGACTGATTCCTTCTCTTAAAAGATATTCCCGTGCAATGTCACTGTAAGGTAGATTTACATCCGCAATGTGATCCACGATTCTGCGGTTTGTTTCCTCAGGAACCCTCTCATCAAAACTCCGGTTTCCTGCTTCCATATGGAAGATTGGGATATGTCTACGTTTTGCCGCAATCGCACAAAGCGCACTATTGGTATCCCCCAAGATTAAGAACACATCCGGTTTTACTTCCGCCAATACCGCATCGATTCGAATCAAGATATTACCGATTGTTTCAACCGCCGTTCCTTGAGCCGCATTCAAGAAATAATCAGGCTTGCGAAGCTCGAGATCCTTGAAGAATATCTCGTTCAGTTCATAATCATAATTTTGTCCCGTATGAACTAAAATATGATCTACGGAGCTCGTCTGATCTAATTTCTTAATAACCGCTGATAATCTAATGATTTCAGGACGAGTCCCAACGACCGTCATGACTTTTAGTTTTTTCATTTAGACCTCCAAGAAATAGGTGTCAGGATGATTCACATCGAGCAATTCATTTGCCCACATGATGGTTACCAAATCATTTGATCCTAAGTTTTCTATATTATGCGTATACCCAACAGGAATATCAATAACTTCTAGTTTTTCACCAGACACATGATACTCAATCACTTGCTCAGAGTTGATGTTTCTAAAGCGAATTACACCTTGACCACTTACAACTAAGAACTTCTCATTCTTCGTGTGATGCCAGTGATTCCCTTTTGTGATACCTGGTTTTGAAACATTGACAGACACTTGCCCAAAATCATGCGTCTTAAGAAATTCCGTAAAGGATCCTCTCGAATCAACATTCATTTTCAATTCATAACTGAACTGATCTTCTGGCAAGAAACTCAAATAGGTGCTATAAAGTTTTTTCGTGAATGTGTCTGACAAATTCGGAATGAATTTATCATCTCTACTCTTTTTAAACGAATATAATAAATCAACAATATCACCTAGTCTGATACGATGTTGGGTCTCGACTTCACAGTAGTTACCTACTTTGTGTTCTTTACTATTCATTGCTAGAATAAGTTCATCTACGACATCATCAATATAAACCAAGTTCATCATGACGTTTGGGTCATTGACTTGAATCGGCAAACCACGAGTGATGTTGTGACAGAAAGTTGCAACTGCACTGTTGTAGTTCGGTCTCGACCACTTACCAAAAACATTAGGGAAGCGATAGATAAGTACTTTTGACCCTGTCTCTTCGCTATATTTAAATAATAACTCTTCACCTGCTTTTTTACTTTCTCCATACGGATTGTTAAGTTCAGCCTGAATCGAAGAAGACAACATGATTGGACAGGTATTTTTGTACTTCTTAAGATTATTAAGTAATTCAGAAGTAAATCCAAAATTACCTTCCATGAATTCACTTTGATCTAGAGGACGATTCACACCCGCAAGATGAAAAACAAAATCAGCATTCTTACAGAAATCTTCTAAGAGTATTGGATCTGTGTTCTTATCAAACTCAAAAATGTCATGATAACCACGATTCTTAAGTTCGGCAATTAAATTCTGCCCAATAAATCCCTTTGCGCCCGTTACGAGTATATTCATGCCTTGTCCCACTGTTTCAGTTCATTTTGAACATAGTCTAGTTCTAGCAGTTTTTGCTTGATTTCTTCTATTGTTAATCGTTTTGTATTGTGTGAATTATACTCATCTTCCGTACTCAGTAACTCATCACCTTCAAGGAAGTACTTGTCATAATTCAAATCACGGGTATCTGCTGGAACGCGATAGAATCCACCCATATCCTTTGCGACAAGGTATTCTTCCTTCGTTAATAGTGTTTCATACAACTTTTCACCATGTCGTGTCCCAATAATTCTGATCTCATTATCCGCATTGAACAATTCTTTTACCGCTAAAGCTAAGTCACCGATTGTTGAGGCGGGCGACTTTTGAACCATGATATCCCCAGCATGTGCGTTTTCAAACGCAAAAACGACAAGCTCTACAGCTTCTTCCAAACTCATTAAGAAACGCGTCATATTAGGGTCTGTGATTGTTATGGCTTGATTGTTTTTAATTTGATCGATAAATAATGGGATTACCGATCCACGTGAGGCCATGACATTGCCATATCGGGTACCACAAATCAAAGTCTCTTTGGGATTAATCGTCTTAGCTTTTGCGACAAATACTTTTTCCATCATAGCCTTCGATATACCCATTGCATTGATTGGATAAGCCGCTTTATCTGTTGATAAACATATGACCTTTTTAACACCCGCATTAATTGCGGCAGTTAAAACGTTGTCCGTACCTAGAATATTCGTCTTAACAGCTTCAAGTGGAAAAAATTCGCATGAAGGGACTTGTTTAAGTGCCGCTGCATGAAACACATAATCCACACCATACATCGTGTCCTTCAAACTATTAATGTCTCTTACATCTCCAATATAAAATTTCAATTTGTCATTTTTATATTTTTTACGCATGTCATCTTGCTTCTTTTCATCACGTGAAAAGATGCGAATTTCTTTGATCTCCGAATTAAGAAAACGTTCCATAACCGCATGGCCAAATGAACCTGTTCCACCTGTAATCAATAGTGTTTTATTCTTAAACATTTTTCGTTCCTCCAATTAAATCATACAGTTGATTCTCTAGATTTGAAATGAATTGTTGCTTTGTGAAGTGCTCATCAAAGTATACGCGTCCATTTCTTCCAAAGTTCTCTCTTTGGTTACGATTACTAGCTAATAGGTTAATCTTCTCAATAAACTCTTCATCATTACCGTAATCTACGCAATAACCACATTCAGCTTCTTCTATAAGTTCTTTGATTGAACCACCAGCAAAAGCCAAAACTGGCTTCCCAACCGACAGATATTCAATCATCTTTGAAGGTAAGGTATCTCCAATAGAACTATCAGGTTTTAGAGACAGAAAACAGATATCCGTTAACTGATACAAAGCAGTCAAATCATCTTTCTTCATATATCCATGCAGCTTAATTCGAAGATTCAAATGGTTTTGATTAACCAACTTTCTCAAGTTTTCTAATTCGGAACCACCGCCAATAATATGAAAGAAAACATTTTCATTAACTTTATCAATATTACGAACCAAACATTCAAAATCCTGAGCTTTACCAATATTACCAAAATAACTGATATTGATTCCTTCATGTTCTACATAAAAATCATCTGAACTTGAGAATATTTCATATCCATGTTGTGGTAAATAATGAATTTTATCCAAATTGACTCCATGTTTATCACTTAGGTAGTTTATGAAGGGTTTTGAAGTTACACCAATTTTGTCACATTTTTTATAAATAAGTTTACTGATAAAACTAACTGACTTATAAATTAATGATTTCTCATTCTTCAAGGTAACTTTCATAGATTCCGGCCACAAATCCAAGCAATAGAGATATAAGGGTACTTTATTCTTCCATTTATACACTAACCCAGCAAAAGCCATTAACACTGGTGACAACTGATATACAAAGACAGCATCATATTGTTCTTTCATGAACAAAGCTTTAATTGATGAGCTCAACATGAAACTTAGGTAATTCAAAGCTAGGCTAATTGTTCCGCTTCCTCTGCCAACCAAATAAGATCTCTCGATATGAACACCATTGATTGTTTCTATTCTATTCTTACCCTGTTTATATTCATCAAAAATAATCCCTTTTGGATAATTGGGTAGCCCTGTCAGCACTTGTATCGTGTGACCATTTTTAACAAGTGTTTCA
The DNA here is from genome assembly GCA_003543215.1 of Erysipelotrichaceae bacterium. GTDB lineage: Bacteria > Bacillota_I > Bacilli_A > Erysipelotrichales > Erysipelotrichaceae > UBA2212. Next base: position 122,227 of record DPJD01000002.1, read on the forward strand.
CAGATGTCATTGATTTTGAACTGTTCGGGAAAGTAATACTGTGTTATCACCAGAATCTTCATTGATCAATGACCCTTCCGTTCCTTATACAATAGGACTTCATTTTTCAGATTATCATTAAAACTCTCAGGATCATAATTAAAATCTCGTGTAGCGTGCTCATGACTAAAATTGCGATTCTCACTCATGCGTTGTACACGCTCTACATAGTCAATTCTTCCTAAGGACACTATTTTAGCTATTTGTGCTAGCAGAACACCAAGTTGGGTTGGAATGCTGATAATGTATTTTTGTTTACCTAGATATTCTCCAATCAAAGTAAACAGTTCAAGCATTGATAAAGAACGCTCGCCAGACAGTATGTATTCCTGAGCAAGATTATTAGATACTAGAACTTGAAAATATGCTTTCCCTAAATCTCTTCCATGAACAGGCTGAATTAAACCTTTACCACGATCGATGACAGGAATGACTGGTAACTTATCTGCAAAACGTATAAATTTGTAAATATTACGATCATTCTCATAACCAAAAATCATTGTTGGACGAAGGATTGTGAGCTCAATGCTCTTGCCAGAATTACCAATCAGTAAATGTACTTGATCCTCGATTGCTTTGTACTCATATGAAGCGCTTTTGAACTTCGAGTATATGCCAGTCGTGTGAACGAGAATGATGCGTTTGACATCATTCGATACAGCTGCTTTGACGACATTTACTGAGTAGAAAATTGAAGCAATATGGAATAATGAGTCAACATCCTTTAAAGCAATCTCTAAAAATGACTGATCACTCAGATTTCCTTTAAGAATCTCAATGTTCAGTCCGCTTTTTTCAAGATAATCAAACGAGTCATTGCCTCGAATAACAACTCGAATCCTTGTTTCATAATTGTTCTTAATTAGTTCTTGAAGAAAGTACTTTCCACTGTGTCCTGTAATGCCTGTGATTAACAACATGATTACTTACTTTTCCCTTCGACAACACCTTCACTTCTTAAAACTTTGAAGAATGTATGATAAACGCAGGTGATATCAAATAACAAACTCATTCTTTCAAGATACTCTATGTCATAATTTACTTTCAACTCAATAGATAACTCATCTCTACCATTAACTTGTGCCCAACCCGTCAAACCAGGCAGAATACAATTTACTCCATATTGGTCTCTGAGCTCAATCAAATCAAATTGATTCCACAATGCAGGTCGAGGTCCAACTATGCTCATATCACCTTTTAGGATATTAAATAATTGAGGCAGTTCATCTAGGCTATATTTCCGAAGGAACTTACCGATTGGCGTTATCCATTGCTCAGGATTATCCAACAAATGTGTAGGTGTATTTTTAGGTGTTTCTATACGCATGGTTCGAAACTTTAGAATGTCAAAATGAACTTTATTTCTACCGATGCGTTCTTGTTTAAATAACACTGGACCTCTTGAACTAAGTTTGATGAGTAAAGTGAAAACCAAAAAGAATGGTGACAACAAAAAAATCGCAAAGAGCGAAAGAACAAAATCAAACGTTCGCTTAATGGTTAAATATAACCTCATTTCAATACCTCAGCTTTATAAGTTGGTACAAGCACTTTCAAATGTTCGATGATATCAGCCTTATTTTCAATCTCGTCTTCAAATTTTAAAATTTTCTGCATCAAGTCTTCAAAATTGACTTGGATGGGTTTAGCAATAAAAATACCTTGTTGTTTGGTTTGAGAGGTGCCTTCTTCTGATAACATTAGTTCCTCATAAAGCTTTTCACCTGGCCTCAAGCCCGTATAGATTATTGAAATGTCCACATCAGGTTCTAAGCCTGAAAGTTCAATGAGTTGTTTAGCAAGATCAATGATTTTCACCGGTTTACCCATATCCAAAACAAATATCTCTCCACCTTCAGCAATCGCACCTGCTTGTAATACTAAACGTGCTGCTTCTGGAATAGTCATGAAGTAACGAGTGATATCAGGATGTGTGATTGTAATTGGTCCACCATAAGCGATTTGACGCTTAAATAATGGAATAACGCTCCCATTGCTCCCAAGTACATTCCCGAACCGAACGGCAACGAACTCCGTATCACTGATTTGATTCATCGCTTGAATAATGAGCTCAGCAACTCGTTTTGTTGCGCCCATAACGTTAGTAGGATTGACTGCTTTGTCTGTAGAAATCAAAACAAAGCGTTTGACATTGACTTCATGAGCACATTGAGCAACTTTTAAAGTACCAAACACATTATTTTTAATTGCTTCTTGGGGGTTGTTCTCCATTAAAGGAACGTGCTTATGAGCTGCAGCATGAAAAACGATCTCAGGTTTATAGAATTTGAAAACCTCAAGTATTCTATCTTTGTCTCTTACAGAAGCAATGATGACATCTAAGTTCAAGTTACCGTAAGAATGCAATAGTTCTTGTTGTAAATCATAAACATTGTTTTCATAGATATCTAAAAGGATTATTTTTTTAGGTTTAAATTTTATGATTTGTCGACATAACTCAGAACCAATCGACCCACCAGCTCCTGTCACAAGTACAATTCTATTTTCTAAATAAGATGAAATCTCGTCAATCTTAAGTTTTATTTCTTCTCGTCCAAGTAAGTCTTCGATACTGACATCTCTAATATTCTTAATCGAAACTCGATCATCTATGATTTCATTTATTCCAGGTAATGTCTTTACTTTACAATGAGTTGTTTGAGCGATTTTCACAATCTGAGCTAATTTTTCTCTACCTAAAGAAGGAATCGCCACTATGATTTCATTAATATTATATTCACTTACAAGACTTGGAATATCATCCATACCTTTACGGATTGGGACTCCATAGAGAGTCGAATTATGCTTCATCGGATCATCATCCACAATGACAACTGGTTTGTAGTGAATATTGGTTAGATTCTTTAATTCTCTTACGATCATTGAACCAGCATCGCCTGCTCCAATGATCATCACGCGCTGTAGATCATCTTCGTCACGATTGATGCTTTGATATGCTCTCCGAACAACTCGATAAGATAACCTTAATCCGCCAGTTAGAAAGATTGTTATGATCCAGTCAATCAAAATGATTGATCGTGGAATACTTAAATCGAGCCCTATATTCATAAGGTATAAAATAACATTCCCAAGCGTTGTTGCTATGATTAATTTAAACAACTCATCGATGCTGACATAACGCCATAAACTATTATAAAGACCAAAGATAGCAAATAAACCAATCTTTATCGTTACTACGTATAAAAATGACATCTTGAGTAATTCAACAAATGGACTCGGAACAAAAAACTCAAACCTAAGTTCAAATGTTAAAAAATAAGCAAGTGTTATCAGTATAATATCTAAGAAAAATAAGATTGAACGTCTCATTAAAACTTGCATAAGTAAATCCCCCAAAATACATATTTAGAATAGCATTTCACTGGTTGTTTGTCATTACAATAAAAGTTAAAGATGGTCTATCAATAAAGCGTTTTCTGCTTTAAAATGGATACTGTATATCAAGGGGGATAAAAATATGCAAGAATATGAAGAAATCTCATTACGTGATCTAATACTTATTTTGCTAAAAGGATGGAAATTGATTGTAGCTACTACTATTGTTGTATTGACAATAGCATTCGGTGTTTTCTTGACATTGAACACCACAACTTATACAGCATCTACTCAAGCAAAGCTAATGTTCAGACCTGATTACCCTAGCAAATTCGGGACATATGCATTACCACAGTCAAAAGCTGAAGACTTTCTTATCTTGCTAAAAGATGAGACATTCTTAGAGAGTCTTTCCACTACATTGAAAATTGATAGCAATCAATTAGAAACAGTACTCGCTTTTACACCAATTAACACAACTGATTTCACAATTAAAGCAATAGGTGCAACTTCTGAAGATACTAGTGAATTGATAAATACTGTAGTTGATTCTGCTGAAGACTATATAAATTATGTCGTCTCGAAAAAAATGTTTACGTCATTTGATACTTCTTATAATACTAAACTCATTGAAATGGAAAAATCTAAAACAGATAAACAAAGGATGTTTACATATTTTGAAACTGAATTGAAATCTATAACTCCTTTATTGAACAATAATGTAATTAATCCTGTGTTCTCGAGTTTATCTGCTAATTTAGTTCAAGTAAAAGCAAACCTTGCTGAAATAGACTTTTCGATATTAGAATCAAAAGATTACTTAAATGAAATTCAGACCACCTTAGATAATCTGAAATCATTTGATAGTTTCAAGTTAGCTAATCATAACTTAGAGACTCCTAAGATCGAATTAACTTTTAATAATATAAATAAAAACGAAACAAAAAGATTTAATGCAATGACTTTATTCCCAGTTTCACTAGTATTAGGTGTAATGTTGGGTGCATTTATCGTGTTCTTTAAAAATTATTGGTCAAGTTCAACAAACAGATAGAATAAATCTTTAAACTAAGGATACTATTTCAACTCTTCGTTCTAATTGAACAAGAGTTTTTTTCTGTTAAATCTATTTTAAAACTGATTTCTCAGAAATAGAATTAACCAATTAAATGTTCATCCAATTCATAATAGAGTATAATTAAAAGGTGAAAAAGCTTGATAACATCCTAGTTAAAACCTATTTAGATTCTACTTATTTCGATGATTTGAGTACATGTGTATTCAAACATCGTTTGAAAGAAAAACCTGTATTATCCATACTTATTCCTACCTATGATCGTGAAGATTATTTAATGGAATCCATTCAAAGTGCACTAAATCAATTTGAAGTGACAATTTCCTATGAAATCATTGTCGTGAATGATAACCCCAGTAATACTTCAATTGAAAAAGAACTTAGAAATCTGAACTCAGAACGAATCAGTTATTACCAAAACAAGCAGAATCTTCGATTGTTCGAAACCATGAATCTCATGGTTCGCTTAGCTGAAGGCAAGTGGGCAGCATTCTTACATGATGATGATCTCCTAAATCCAAACTACATCAAAGAAATTATTCGTTTGCTCAATCGTCGTTCCAACATTGGAGCCATCATGGTGTCCAACAAACAGATTGGACAAGTCCCCTACCGTTCACGTATTCGACAATCTTCCATCTATAAGTTCTTGAAGCCCATCAAAGATAAAATGAGTGTTGGAAAATTCTATCGCTTACGTATCTTTGATAACATCCTTTGGTGTGCGGACCAATATGGTCCACCGTCCTGCGGTACGGTGTTTGATAAAGATAAATTTATTTCGATTGGTGGCTACAATGAAGATACTTGGCCATCCGGTGACTGGTATTTCATGGTTGAATTCAATAAGCATTATAAAGTCTACAAAACTACTGAACAATTGGGTCAATATCGTTGGGGCATCAATGAATCCATGAAGCCCACGACAATCAAACACTTCATCGAAGATACACTTGCTTTACGCGAATACTTTAAAGATCATTACCTCTTTGGAAAGATCATGTATCACTTGACTCGTAAAGAACACTTTAAGCATGTCGTCGATGTATTCATTGGCTTTGATAAATCCAAACAAATGAAACCAACTGATTTCGAATACATCATGCCTTATCCTAAAGATAGTTTGTTCTATTTCTTATACCTAAACGGTCAAAGAGCATATTGGGTTTTACGTGTCATGATTAGTTTGGTAATAGGTTAATGCATGATTAAAACAAGTAGAAACGATATCATCTGGAACTACTCTGCCAACATCTTGAATATCGGTGTAAGCATCGTAGTCCTTCCACTCATCTTAAAAATGCTTACTGCAGAAGAAGTGGGGCTGTGGTATGTTTTTTTAAGTATCTCGAGCTTAGCTTTACTCATTGATTTTGGCTTTTCAGCGACGCTCATGCGACATGTATCTTATGCTGTGAGTGGTGCATCTGAAATACTCGAGGAAGGTGTGCCTCATCAGATTGGTGATGAACCAAATTATTCTTTGGTAAAGAGTATTGTGCATGCGGCTCAAGGGATATACCGCAATCTCGCACTGATTGCATTCCTCGCTTTATCACTGGGTGGCACCTATTATATCGTCTATATCTTGGATATTCATGAGCTTGACTTGATCATTGCTTGGGGATTTTATGCGCTCGCATCCATCTTGACCATTCTATCCAGCTTCTGGTTACCAATCCTTAAGGGAAGCGGGGCCATCAAAGCAGCGAATAAGGTTACCATTTTTTCTAAATTGACTTATTTGATTCTTGCGGCAATTGGTTTATCGTTTCGTGGAGGATTAGTTCTTTTAACTTTGGCATACTTGTTATCTATTGTCATGATGTGGATTTGGTCTCAAATTGAGTTTAAAAAACATCTTGGTGAAGCCTATATCCAAGCCAGTAAAGATGAATCCTATCACCTTAAACAAGTGTTCAAGCGCATTTGGCCAAATTCTAAGCGATCTGGTTTGGTAAACATCGGTGCTTGGCTGACCACAAAGGGTTCTACTCTACTTAGTTCTTATTACTTAGGTTTGGAAGTCACGGGACAATTTGGGGTCACAGGACAATTATTAACCGTTGTTGGTAACATCTCTAGTTTGCTCTTCAACACCTATCTTCCTGAATTGGCATCAACACGCACGCGTCATGATGATAAGCGTTTCAAACAACTCTTCAGCAGAGCTATTCTAGTACAATGGATTCTAACATTCATGGGGAATTTTGGTGTTGTATTTGTGATTCCTATTTTACTTACTTGGATCAATGTGTCTACTGAGCTCTTGCCCCAACCTTGGTTGCTTATCATGAGCATCATCCTTTTCCTAGAACAAAATCATTCAACCTTTGCCGTATTAATAACATTATCCAACAAAGTGCCGTTCGTTCCTTCTTCCCTTATTTCAGGGATTAGTATAATTTCAGTCTCTTTTATTCTCGTATCCTTGGGATTTGGCATTGGAGCAATCATTCTAACTCAAGGCTTTGTTCAACTTGCCTACAATAACTGGGTATGGCCATATCGTGTCTTCAAAGAACATCAGCTTTCCATTCAGGAGCTCTTAAGATTATGGCGGTAAAAGGGATATTTGTTCTCTTAATCGAGGTGCTGACAGATGCGCATTAAGTGGATTGATGGACTAAAAGGGCTTGCAAGTTTGATGATCTTTTTTCATCATTTCATTCTCGTCTTTATTCCTGCCCTCTATTATGGGAATACTGTTAAAACAAACTTGTTTGCCAATGAAGGGAGTCTAGCGGATTCACCATTTCTATTCTTTGTAGGTGGCCACTTTTTGGTAAGCTTGTTTCTGATGTTAAGTGGATTGGTTTTAAGTTTACAAGTTTATCGTATTGAATCCATAAAAGAACTTTTAAGCAAGATCATCACTCGATATTTACGACTGGCACTACCCGTGTTTATTATTTCATTGATCGTTTATATCATGATGCGATTTGATTTGTTCTATCACAACTCAATCATCGATCAGACTGGATCACCCTGGCTACAACTTTTCTATCAAATTCCTTTAGGACTTAAATCCGTTTTTGAGACATCTTTCTACTCTGTATGGTTTGTAGGAAATGATACCTTCTCTACTGCATTTTGGATGCTTACCCATCTCTTCTATGGGTCATTGTTAACGTATGGTGTCATCTATTTGAATCGAAATTATAAGCCACGTTTTCAGCTTATTTTTATATTAACTGTATTGCTTATTTCCACTGTTTTGGATAGCTATCTTGTGAATTTCACTTATGGAATGTTGCTGGCTTGGATGATTCAACATAATATTGACTTGATAAGAAGTAAGATGATTATTTCAATGATTCTTATAATTGGCATCTTTCTTGCGGGATTCCCTCAAGGTGTACAACCTACAAATTTCTATTCTATTTTCTTGTTTCTAAATGAATTTATCACGGCAAGTATTCATATTCATGCTCTTGGAGCATTTCTCATAATACTAAGCATTCAGCAACTAACACTATTTAAAAGCATACTTGAGCACTCATATCCTCAGATGCTTGGACGTATTTCATATTCTATCTATCTGATACATATTCCGCTTTTGTTCTCATTTTCAACGTACTTGTTCATGGTTATTAATCATTACTCATTAAATTATGGTATCAGTATATTCATCGTATTCGTTACATCTCTCTCAGTTCTTCTACTCATTTCGTGGCTTTTTGAAAAGTATCTTGTTGCGGTGATAAGCAAGTACACTAAGACTATTCTTACTTTATAATCGCAAAAGAGGTTCATTTTTAGAATCAATTTCAACGCTTTACAAGCATTGTATTAAGTGCTATTCTAGACTCCGTCCTAATAAGGAGTCTTTTTTTATGAAACAACTAGAAAAACTTAAGAAATTGAATTGGTATCGTCTCAGTCAACTTCTGTCAATTGTCTTGATATTGGATCTATTATTCGCAACACTTATTCCAAATCTCTATCGATGGATCTTGATTGCCATCATCGGTATTCTCGATTTGTTGGTTTACTATTGGGCATCCAAATCCAAGAATCGCAAGAAAATCAACCATATCCATGTATGGATCAAGCTAGGCTTAATCATATTAATCACATTTCCTAATACACTCTTTGCCGGTTTTGTACGTGCCATCAGCACAAAAACCGTAACCCATGAAGTGCATTTCGTAAGTCTAAATGAAACGAAACTCACTTCAATCAATGATTTAAAAGATCAAAAGATTGGTATCCTTAACGATGAGTCATCGCTCATTGGATACATTTATCCTAAACAGATCAATGAAGAAAACGAACTAGGTATCAAGTTCGTAGAATACAACTCATATATCGAAGCCATTCAAGCACTTCAAAAAGAAAAGATTGATATCATCGTACTACCAGGTGGTTACCAAAAGACATTTGGGTCGATTGAAAATTATGAAATCGATACGAATGTCTTGCATGGTATCTGGAATGTTAAGTTCAAAGAAAAAGTAGATTTATTCTCAACCGTTGGCGATGTGATGAACATCGTTCTTATCGGGGGAGACAACCCCATCCAAGGCAATAGTACCTCTGGTTTCAATTACGATGTCATCATTGTCGTATCCTACAACTTCAAAACCCAAGAATCCGCAATGATAAGCATTCCCCGCGATGCCTACATCTATAATACTTGTACAAGCAAGCGTGATAAGATCACACATACCGGTTGGTATGGTGCAGATTGCTTAACCGCTACTTTATCGAAGTTCTTGGATATTCCGATTAATCATTATATGTTAATTGACTTTGAAGGTCTAATCGATGTGGTAGATTCCTTAGGTGGTGTCGAAATCGATATCCCTCAACGCATTGAAGAACAGGATGAGAATCGTAGTTTCGATGATTTGATTGTATTGGAACCAGGAATACAGAAATTAAATGGACGCGAAGCTCTTGCTTTCCTTAGACACCGTAAAACGCTCGCAGATGGCGCTCTAGGACGTTCTAATAATCATGAAGCCTTTATGCTCGCCATGATCAAAGAGCTCGCAAAACCCACCAAATGGTGGCGTATCGGCGGTTTCTTGAATACCGTTCAGAAATCCGTACTGACCAACCTGAATGGTCAATCGATTGTGGATTTGTATAACCAAGCAAACTTGATTCTGAATTCTGAAGGTGTCGAAGCATTAATGCCAGAAAGACTTGAACTAGAGGGTCATGGATCCATGATCTACACCCCAAGCTTCGGGGCGAACCTTTATTATTATGTCTTGGATTCACAGAGTGTGAACGCGATCAAATCAAAGTTAAAATCAATCAATTCGACTGAAATAGCGATACAGTAATCTAAACTGTATCGTTTTTTACTTGATGCTTAATCATTCTGAAGATAGAATTCAAATTATATATAAGTTGATTTAAATTCCTCATAAATTCTACAGTTTGTTCATGGTATTATTTTTAATGTACTTACTTCAAGGAGGTTTCATGTTTCATAACGATCGACCACGCTTCCTCATCCTGATCCTCATACTTGTTGGCATATTGGGCGCAATCTTCGCCCATTTCACACTGTCTGCAACTGTGCAAAACAATGCACTCATGCAAAGCGAACAAATCACCATTCAAACATTCCTCAATGCAGATGTTCATGAACCCATTACGAACACCGCCATCCAACATCGCATCACATTGGCCGAAATGACTGAAGGTCTCGATAACTTAACGCAATACGAAACACCTGAAGGTTTCAAAATGGTCAGCGATAGTAAACAATGGACCGTCGCCAAACTTGAAGCCCTTTACCAAGAATTAAAGCAGAATAAACATGGGGAAGAATTCAACTTACTTTATCAAGTCTTCGTCCATGCATCACCAGATCCAGATGCCTCTGGCGCACACCAATACAACGATGAAACCTTTGTATTGAACCTCAACCTCCCTTTCTTACCTGAACGTAGTCAGTTACGTTTCACACAGAATCTTGGAACCATCAATCTCTATGATGGTGACTCTAAAACATCCATCGATGACCATGCACAAGTTTTGAGTCATGAATATGGACATCACTTTACGTTTTATCACATGTTCAACGACAATCAAATCGAAGGAAGCCTCTACGAAAGCATTCGTAACATCAATACTCATCCTGTCTTCTACGATAACAGCGATTACGATCATTATCTCGCAAATCATGAATGGTATCTGATTGAAATCGCTGCCGAAGACTATGTTCAGCTCATGGGCTCCCCCCGTGCCAAACGCATCATTAAATACGTGGATGTAGAAGGCCGACTCTATGGTTCCCAGCAAACACAAAGTGGTTACTCCTATAATGTGTATGGACAAGAAAACCTACAGATTCCCTATGCGCATGAAGTTGAAGGTTTAGATACCTATTTCAAATCTTTCATCCAAGAAAGCGCAAGTTCAACACCGGATACCATTAAATTCAAACCCAGTATTGAGCGATCTGTTCGAAGTCATGATTCTACAAGTGGACTCCTAAATTTCACCCACTATACAATCCGTTGGGATGACGTCTATCCCAACTCTACCTATACCTTGATCATGAGTGATCCCGATGGATCCAATCTCTACGCCATCAAGACCGTTTATCCCAATCAAACCATGTCTGCTAAAGTTGGGACTGTATCCTATGAAGCTAACGGGTATATTCATTGGAACGAAGATAAACTGGATAGTGGTCAAAAACACTTCTTTGTGACCGTCGTATTACCCGACGGTAGTTTACGAAAATCAGAGCCGCTATCGGTCAACTTCAACTAGGTCCCTATGAAATATCTCAAAATCATCTTTATCGTATTACTTCTAAGCGCATGTTCAAAAACAGACATCGTCTATCAAATCGATGATAAGCACACCGTTACGTATACCATTGAAGCCTTCATTGATCTCGAACCCTTAAGCACCGACTTAAAAACAACCTTAATTGATTTAGTCGAAAAGGTCGATCAAGATTATCAAGCCCGTGGCTTTGAAACCCACACCGAGGTCAGTGAAACATCCATCTTATTGAACTACACTCAAACAAAAACCAACCCCAATCTCGAGACCGCATATCTAACACTTCAGTCGATGATGAGCGACTACTCAAATAGCCTCTTCCTCAGTGTCGACCTCACGACTGAAGTTCAGAAAACACTCGGTGCTTTCAATTTAACTGCGACCAGTGATCTCAACACTTTCTTACAAGCCACGAATCTAAAACAATTACCACCTACCCTTGAAGAAGAAATCACATCCCACTTAAAGCAAGGCACAATCACAATCGATATCATTCTTCCTAAAGCCGAAATACTTTCAGTCAATAAGGATGTTGAAATCATTCAAGGCGATGACACAACGACACTCAGAGCAAATCTGACACTCGACAAAGCCTTGGAGCTCGACGTACAAGGCACACATGTCATTCAAAATGGAAAAGTCATCGAAAGAGACATCCAAAGTTCATTAGAAAAATCGAAGAATGATATTGCGTTGTTCGAAAACCTTCGCCTCATCGCATTACTCATCACAGGTCTAAGTCTTATCGCCTTCATCATAAGAAGCTTGCTACGCAAAGCATAAACACACCGCATTATAAAACACGACACAGGCTCACCTGTGTCGTTTGTTTAATCCGTAATAAGAATCGTATCCGAACCCAATACCCTACGGCTAACTGGATCCAAGATCTCAACTTTGAAGATGCCCGTCTCCCCTTTTTCAGGATCGATATAGATGCTGTCGTCCCACCCAATCCAACTGGCTTCACCACTCTTGATTGTCCCATCAAACGCCTCTTCCCAAGTGGATTTATCCGGATAATAGTAAACCATGATGGGCGTAATACTCGCATCATCATCCTTGGAATGCATGATAAAGTGAATATAAAGCGATCCAGCTTTTGAAACACTGGACTCCTCTGAAAGCAATTCAGAATCCGAATTGATAAATACCGTCGCTTCCCACCTATAAATCTCATCTTCCAACTCAGCGTAATAACGATCCGCATCCTTATACCCACGAATCACTTGGAACTGTCTAAACGCCAACTCAAAACCATTATTTTCGATGAGCGACAAACCATATTGATACCGTGTTTCATAGAGCCAATCTTTACTATCCGCATGATTCACACTCAATTTGAACTGTTCAATCGCTAGAGGATAATTCTTCTCCTCAAACAGTTGTTTACCATAGATGTAGGCATTCTCATTCAACAGTTTTAATGAATCTTTATACAAACGAATGCGATCCAACAAACGAATCGCCTCTTCATAACGCTTATCTTCAAGGTATTGGATGGCCAATACATAATGCGCTTCACTGTAGATCTGCTCAATATCTTTATAATCCGCATCTCTCAAGGTATTGAGAAGTGTTAACGTCTTTGTGTCTTCCGCATCGATCCGATTCATCGACATCAGCTGTTGATACAAAGCCTCATGGTAACGCCCTCTGCTCGCCCCATCCTCCAAACGACCAAAGAAACTTGCCGCTTCTTCATACATTTTGAGAGTCATGCGACTTTCCGCATACTCCGTGATGTAAGTCTTATAGCGTATTTTCGCATCCTTATAGTTCGGATTGGGCATGTTCTCTAAACGCCAAATCGCCAGGGTTGGATCCAGTTCATACTCTTCCTCTGCCCATTGCAAATACACTTCATTGAGCATGTCTTCACTGTTCAGAAAATCCTTGAGATTTGTGAATCGTTGAAGTGAAGCTTCATAGTCCTTCTTTGACAAGGTGACCACTGCTTCGCCATAAGCCCAGGCTTTCGTCCCAAAAGGTACAACCAAACCAAAAATAAACAATAAGGCTAAAAATGAAATAATCACAAAGCGTGCAACCCTTTTCTGGTTTTTGGTATCCCGTGCTTGTTTCTCCAAGAATTCATCATCTTTGAGCTTACCTTCTTGATAAGCTTGTTTAGCAAGTTCAATATCCAGAACCTCTCTTACAAAGACTTCATCAATCGCATAGAGCTCCGTCATGGACCGAACATAGTGATTAAGACTTTCTTCAAAGGTAAAGACACGATTGTACACAAGCGGTGTACGCTTCTGATGAAGCTCAAGCGCCAATCGATCTTCACCCTTCGCAAGCCATTCATCAATCATCGCCTTCTCATTCAAACAATCGATGCAATAGGTGTTCTTAGCTAAATTATGATGCCCACAAGAACACTGCCAATACGTCTCACCCACCCGTGGAAACTGCATGTAATGGGGGAGTGAACGCTGAAGAAAACGAACTTTCTCAGTTGGAACAAACACATTGAAATACAAAAAACCACGCTCATACCCTGAATAATCCTCAAAACGACGACCCACAAAGATTCCTGTAAGATAGATGTTGAATTCACAATCTGGATAATCTTCCGGTAGTGTCAAGACACAACCAAAAACAGGATCCTGTGGATAGGTCTCCGCTTTTATAAATTCATTCGCCTTGAGTTCCACAACCTTGTCTTCATATTCCACATTGAAACGAAGTTGTTGAATGTCCATCCCCTCNNACTGGAGCCAGAAACACATTCTCGATCTTATTCTTCATCAAATCACCCAATAATCGATATCGTAAGGAACGCATAAATAAGCTCGTCTTCAACGCTTAGAAGCGCGTGAGGACGTCATTTCCTTTCACATTGGATTCGGTAAGTAAGGGTTGATTCAAACGATCAATAAGCTTCTGTTGGTTCTCAATGATTCTCGCTAAAGCGAACAGTAGAGTACAAATCGATAGACTTGTTAGAAAGACAGGTACGTAATAAGCCCATAATCTAACATCCTCATTCCCAAGTCCAATCAAACTTGGATCAAGTCTCACCATACATGCCAAACCTAAAACTAAGATAAGAATGCCTAAGAAACGCAACTCAACTTCTATCGTCCACTTCACCTTTTCTTTTTTCATACATTTCCCTTTAATTATGACCTTTTGCTCATCATCTAACGCATAACATGAGTACTTTGATTCGCAAACATTAAAACTCACTTGTAAATGATATCACAAGGTTATTCTCCACGAATAGACTGAAAATACTAATTATCAACCTAATTTTAAGGGTTTAGTAAAAATATATATTTGTATTGCTTATCGTTATACATTTATATATTATAAAAATATAGTGAGGTAAAAAAATATGGCAAATAAGACCGCTAATGTGATGGCTCGCGTCGAACCCGACATCAAGCTCAAAGCAGAGTTCATCATGGATAAACTTGGTATTCCAGCATCTGTAGTGATCAATATGCTTTATAAGCAGATCGTACTGACACAAAGTATTCCATTCTCATTAACCCTCCCCGCATTCCCTACATCACTTGACGAGATGGATGAGACAACCTTTAATGAAATGATACAGAAAGGACTGAATGAAGCAAAAAACAATCACNNGAACGCCTACTTACGAGAATAGAACGATCCGTTTTGTCACTTTCTACATTTCCATACCGTACTAAGTTGTTTGATAAGGAACCATGGCGTAGCGCTGGAGTTCGACTCATGCTAATAAGCAACTTTATTATTTATTTATGGATTGACGAAGAAAACGGTATTGTGCATGTCATTGCTGTGGTATATGTATCCGTGATCTTTTGATAGAATTTTCGTTCACTCAATCGGATTTCGCGAATCCNNAGTCGTTCATCATCCATTGCAAACCCTTTGATTGTAAAATCCTTTACAATTTGATTTGCCCACTTTCGAAATTGAACAGCTCGTTCATTGTTAATTTTAAACCCAATAGCAATAATAAGTTGTAAATTATAATGCTTAACTTCTCTATTTACTTGTCGTGAACCTTCAGTTTGAACGATTAGGAATTTCCTAATAGTTGCTCCCTCTTCAAGTTCGTGATCAGAAAAGATTTTCTTGATATGTTCATTGATTGTCGGAATTTCTACACTATATAAAGCCGCCAACATTTTCTGAGTCAGCCAAATATTCTCATCTTCATATCTCATTCAAAACTTTGAGGGTCATCACCCGTTGCTGCAATATATGTCAAATATTCTGATGCACTCGAGCGAATAGCAATATCATTTTTCATCTTCATAATATCACCCCCATGTATCATTTTGATTATTCACTGTATAAAAAATTCGAACCAAATCGATTTTCAGGAGCATTGATAATTTAACTACTCACATAACCGTAAACATGAATTTCCCTTTTAAAAACTCACATGTAAATTTTATTACAGATGTATCTCTACTGAGCAGATTAAAATGACCACCATATTTGTAGGTTATGAACGTTTCAATTAACAATTCAGTATTGTCCACAGTGTAATAAATGCATTCACTCATATCGTCTACTGCTTGGATTCCAATTCAAGTTGAAGGCATCTCCCAATTCAATCGATTGAATCAATGGATCTATCAAAGTGATGATCACACCAATAACCAAATCAAAATCCAAATCATAACGTAATACTTTCTTGCAGAAGTTTTTCCATCGATTCTTGATATCTTCATCTTCAATCAATCTTCTCAGCAGTATTGCAGAATCAATTCCATAGAGTGTATGTCGATTGGATAATGTTTTATATAAAGCTTCTTTCAATATGGATCCATCAAAAGAAAATGTCATTGCCAGTGTATAAACATCATAGAAGTCTTTCATACGACCATTCGCTTCCATATAACGAATCATCGCATCAAATTTCTCCGATATTATTGACTCAATTGAATAGGTAAGAATTGATACCTGTTCAAATCCTTCAAGCAAGATTGGAATTGTTCGTTTCACTTCAAAAGGTACGATCACATCCCCAATGCCAAAGTCGATGTAAAATGGCGTCCGCGTCTTTTCAATTTGTCCCACTAGATAAATGCGTACACCATTGTACTCATTCGTTTCGTTTATCACCTCGACATCTCGAACTTCGATCTTAATAGAATCATTTCCCGTTTTACCTAAAAGTATTGTATGAACTAAAGATAATATCGATTCCACTTTGTTTGGATAATCCCTTAANNTCGATATTCACTTTGGGAAAGTCTACGAATGAATTCTTCCTGTAAGAAAAGCGTTAAGAGTTGCTGAAATGCGACACCTTCATTTATAGCTTTATTCTTTAATTTCGAAAGCGCGGACTGACCAATATTGTGCACTATAACCAGATTCCGATCTGCGATTGAACTTTTTTCGCGATATTAAAAATATACGCATACTCAAAAAGTTTTCCTATGTTTTTCTTTGAATCGCTAATATAGCGCTTGATCGCATTTGTGTAAACTTCTTTTTCAAGCTTCTTTTCAAAGCGCAATACATCACACAGTGTTCGCTCACGATCATAGATCTTTATATGGACACCTTGGTTAACATAATGTGTTACGCCAACTTCTAAAAACTTTCGTTCTTGAAAATAGGGTCTTACCTTGGGATATTCGATTCGGAAAATACTTTTCTCTTGATCTCGATCGACTGCAAGCTGCCACGCATTTGGGATTCGATCTGTATACCCATAATAAAACAGCGCACTTTCAAGAAAAAGAATTGCATTTGGAAAGAGCTTTGCAATAATCACATCCTCTGAAATAACATCATCAACGCGTTCATAAAAACCGTGTTTAAGCTTAGCAATCACATTGGTTTCAATCAGTCGCCCTATTTGACGGCTGCTCAAACCAAGCGCACGCAACTCAGATGTTTTCAATACTCCAGCTTGTCTTTCAAATGCTTCAAATAGTTTGTTATTATCAATCATATTGCACCTAATTACCCTCTTTTAAATCTTTATGCGGGTTTATAAGTGCATATTACCATAAAATTGTATCCAATTGCACATACGAATTGGACACAATTTTGATTTGGCACTTTTAGAATTTCTGATTAATTGAACTAATTACATTGGAGACTTCTTCATTTGTCATTTCACCATACAAAGGGAGACATATGACTTGCTCACTGATGGATCTAGATGTTGGTAAGTTATCGTCATACTTTCCCTTATAACAAGCATAATCTGTCACTAAGGGATAGAAGTACTTCTTCGCATTTATTCCCTTTTCTTTTAAATAATCAAAAACTTCATCTCTAGATATCGTGGGATGATTGATCAAGATGGGGTAATAAGAATAGTTGTATTCAATGTTCGACTTATAGCTTGGAACTTTGATTCCATCAATCTTAGAGAGTACTTCCACATACTTCTCTGCGATTTGCTTACGCTGTGAAATTTCTTGATCGAGTAGTGGAAGATTGCAAAGTCCCATGGCAGCTTGGAACTCATTCATCTTCAAGTTAGACCCAATGTAGGTAATGTCTTCTGATGACTCCATTCCATAGTATTTGATTAGCTCCAACTTTTTGGTTAATGCTTGATCCTTATAAGCAAGCAAACCTCCTTCAATCGTATTAAAAACTTTCGTCGCATTCATACTGAACATCGACGCATCCCCAAAGTTTCCAACCCCAACATCATTCAGCTTCGTCCCAAACACATGCGCCGCATCGTAGATGACTTTTAAATCATGTTTCTTCGCAATCGCTTCAATCGCTTCCACGTCACACACATTTCCTAAGATATGCACCGGTAAGATGGCCACGGTTTTATCCGTGATTTTTTCCTCAATCGATTTTGGATCCAAAGTGAAATCATTTTCTTTGATATCCGCAAATACCGGTGTACAACCCATTCGCACAATCGCATGTGTCGTACTTGGGAAAGTAAAGGCTGTGGTGATGATCTCACCTTTCAGTTCATAAGCCTCAAGAATCGCTTCCAGAGCCAAATGTCCATTCACAAAGAGTGAAGCTTCACTTACTTCCAATCGCTCCTTAATCGCTTCTAAAAGCGTATTGTGCTTCGAACCTTTACTGGTCAATTGATGGGAATCCCAAATATCTTCAAGCTCTTTCACATAGTCTTTGAGCTCTGGTAATAATGCCTTTGTCACATTGATTTTTTTCATTGTTAATCTCCAAGTCAATTATACCCACAAAAACAATTGAATTGCATATAGTCAAGCTTCTAAAAGTGAACTATAATGATACAAATCGAGGTACCCTCATGGAAAAACTACTTAAACTCTTAAAAGACAACGCACGACTCACCAACAGTGAACTCGCCGTCCTCTTGGACCGCGATGAAGCCTTGATTGCCTCCCAAGTCAAAGACCTGGAAGCACAAGGCATCATCAAAGGTTATAAAACTCTCATCAACGAACAAAAAATCAACGCAGGCGTATCCGCCCTCATCGAACTCAAAGTCACTCCTAAAAAGGAATATGGCTTTCAAGACATTGCGGACCGTGTCATGCAGTTTGAAGAAGTCGAATCCGTCTATTTGATGGCTGGGGATTATGACCTTGCCGTCTTTGTCCGTGGTGAAACCATTCAAGAAGTCGCGCTCTTCGTTGCGAAACGTTTGTCTCCTTTGGACTCCGTCATTTCAACGGCGACACACTTCGTCTTGCAGAAGTATAAACAAGATGGAGTGATCTTGGATGAAGGCAAAAAAGAAGACTTAAGAGGTCAGATGGAAAACGCATGAAGCCGCTTAAGACCAACCATCACCTCGCATCCATCCCCCCAGCGATCCTCACAAAATACTTAGACCTCACCACCAACCCCGAGGTCATCTCACTCAGTGTCGGTGAACCCGACTTCGCAACGCCCTATCATATTCGTGAAGCAGCGATTGAAGCCATCTCACAGGGCAAGACTTTTTATACACCCTCCAAAGGCTTCTTAAGCTTACGCAAAGAGATTTCTTCCGTTATGGAACGTAAATATGATTTAAGCTACGATCCTGCGACTGAAGTCCTTGTGACAATTGGAGCCAGTGAAGCGATTGAAGTCGCCCTCATCACCCTTCTTAATGACGGCGATGAAGTCATCGTCGTTTCCCCTTCCTACATCAGTTATGAACCCATCATCACGATGTTTGGTGGTAAGATCGTAAATATTGAAACCTTAGAATCCGAAGGCTTCCGTTTAACACCTGAAGCGCTTAAAGCTAAACTCAGTGCTAAAACACGTCTGGTCATTCTCAACTACCCCAACAACCCCAGTGGTGCCATCATGAATCGAGAGGATCTCGAAGCCATTGCGGATGTGTTACGCGATACCGATGTCCATATCTTATCCGATGAAATCTACAGTGAGCTAACCTATCAAGGAACCCATGTCTCCCTTGCATCCCTTCCAGGCATGCGTGAAAAGACCTTGGTCGTCAATGGTTTCTCCAAAGCCTATGCCATGACCGGTTGGCGTTTGGGTTATGTCTGTGCACCGAAAGAAATCATCGATGCACTCACCAAATACCACCAATACGCTGTCCTCTGCGCACCCACCATCTCACAGTTCGCAGGGATTGAAGCGCTTAAGAATGGCGATGAAGACATCGTCCACATGCGCGAAGAATACGACATGCGTCGTCGCTTTGTCGTCAAACGGCTCAACGACATGGGTCTTTCCACCGCAAATCCTTTAGGGGCTTTCTATGTCTTTGTAAATGTTAAAAGTACAGGCATGGGGAGTGTTGAATTCTGTGACGCCCTCTTGGACAGTAAAAAAGTCGCCTTGATTCCCGGTACTGCCTTTGGTGTTAGCGGCGAAGGATATGTACGACTCTCTTACTCCTATTCAATCAATCATATTCAAGAAGCGCTATCACGAATTGAAGCATTCTTAAATGAATTGAAAAACGCTTAATAAGCAAACCAGATCTTATCGGATCTGGTTTTTTTACGCCTTGATTATGAATTCAGCTTTAATCTTCTTAAGGTTTTCTCGGTTGGAACACCCCTTTGATCCCAACCTCGAATTGCGTAATAACTTTTTAACATGCCTTCCAACTTCACCACACTGTTCGGTTCATCTAATCGTTGAAGTTCTTTTAAGAACCGCTTAGGTAAGGTATCCTCTTCAGGGGTCAATCCTTGACGAATGTTTATGATACGCTCGAGATTAAACCCGCGCTCACCAAAATCCAAGAAACTTCCAATCGTCAATTTTTGACCTGTAATAAGGTTTATAAGTTTTGGAAATGGGAGAATTGAAGACACATTGAGATTAAGAAGCCAAGTATTCCGTTTAACCAAACCCACAATGCCTCCGGTATACGGGATGATTCCATTGATCAGCTTTTTAAAGCCATTCGACTTCCCAAGCATGAACGATGGTAAGAGCGCATAAGTCGTAAACAAACAGGTTCCCGCAGCGGACACCGCTTCCATCATGTCTTGAAATAGGATGGTGAATGCGGCTTTGCCATGTGTCGTTTGACCATCAATCTCCAAGCCCAAGCCTTCCAACACTACCATATAACCACCATTGAGATGACAGCCCCCACGGTTGGATGTAGCATAACCCAAACCCATCCCTTGGGCTGCTCGTGGTTCGTACGCTGCGGTCTCCATCCCTTTGACATGAATGGCATAATCAGATCCACCGTACTTCGCAGCCAAACGTTTCGTGCCTTCTGCTAAATCTGCCCCAATGCCCTCACGTTTTGAAACCATTTCCACAAGTTCCGCAAGCTTTGTATTATCGCCAAAGTTCAAACCATTGTCCCAGATGCCCTTTTCATTGAGCTCCATCGCAAAACCAAGTGTGCCCCCAAAGGTGATCGTATCGATTCCAACCTCATCACAGAGATGATTCAAGAGAATGATATTATCCATATCACTGTTCATTAAATTGGATCCTAATAAGCCAATGGTCTCAAGCTCAGGACCTTTGATCAATTTATCATTATATTTGACTTGTCTTCCACATTGAATCGGACAAGTCACACATCCACGATTGCGAATCAATTGATTCTCTGCCAAACGCTCACCACTTAAGAGCTCATGGTCCACAAAACGACCAATACTGAAGTTCTTTGTCGCAAGCAGATGGTGATGATTCATCATCCGTACAAGGCCTGCTGTCCCATACTTAGGCAATTGAACACCTGTCAAAGGATGCACTCGAAGTTGTTTGATCCACTGAAGGTTCAATTTCTTGAAACCTTCTTTATCAAACAATTCTGGAAGTGTGTCACCACTCGCCACGATGCCTTTGATCATCTTATATCCAAAGACCGCCCCAACACCACCACGACCGGATGCTCTTTCTTCACTCATCACAAGCGCATATCGCACTAAGTTCTCACCAGCGATCCCAATGGCCAATTTACCACGATTCTTCGGACCCAATTGTTCTTGGGTATCAGATGTACTCAAACCCCATAAATGTTTCGCACTTTTGATTTGTATTTGTCCCGCTTCGATGTCAATGTACACAGGTTCAAGACTTCTGCCCGTGATGATCAAACCATCAAAGCCTGCTCTTTTGAGATGTAGACCAAAACTTCCTCCACTGTTGGAAGACACCAACAAGCCCGTTAAAGGTGAAATGGTTGAGATGTTAAAACGCGAAGAACACGCAGCCGTAGAGCCTGTGATCGGTGAAGTCGTTATGACAATCACGTTCTCATCTGAAAAAGCCTCTACTTTATGGTCCAATAAATCATAAATAACTTTAGCCGCTAAGGTCTTCCCACCCACAAACAAAGCATAATCCTGCTCGCTTATGGGATAATCTTTAATACTTGCATTGCTTATGTCTATGTATGCAAACTTTCCAGTGTATCCAAACATGGCTTACTCCTTGATTTCCTGATAGATGCGTGTAAATTCTTCACGTGTAAAAATCTTAGGAACGGGATAAAGTGGATTCGCTTCATGGAAAGCACGCTCTACCATGAGTGGAATATCTTTATCTTGTAGTCCTTTGATTCGCTTTGGAATATTCATACTTTCATTGAGCCTTTCAATACGATCAATGAAACGATTCGCCTTCACTTCTTCACTTCCCTGCGCATCCTTTGTAAGTAAGTCTTCCAATTCAGCCAACTTACGGTGCACAGAAGCTCCATATGCTTTTAAGACGATGGGCAAGATGACCGCATTGGCCGAACCATGCGGTGTGTTGTAGAAACCACCCAAGGTATGCGCCACCGCATGCACATTCCCAACATAGGCACGTGTGAATGCGATGCCTGCATAATACGAAGCCTTCTGCATGTTTTCACGAGCTTCATAATTCGAGCCATCCACATAAGCTTTATATACATTATCGACGATGAGTAGAATGGCATCTTTTGCCATTTTCTTGGTTTCTGAAGTGTTGCTGTTCCCGATATACGCTTCCACTGCATGCGTCAAGGCATCCATACCGGTTGTGGATGTGATGTGAGGAGGCAAACCTAGCGTGAGCTTTGGATCTAAGACCGCATAACTTGGAATCAAAACTGTGTCGTTGATTGCATATTTCTCATGCGTTTGACTGTTTGTAATGACCGCTGCTAAAGTTGCCTCACTGCCTGTCCCCGAAGTGGTTGGGACCGCAAAAAGAACCGGCGTATGACGCAATACTTTCAAGACACCCTTCATTTGTGGAATCGTTTTATGTGGTCTCGCGACTCTTGCCGCAACCCCTTTTGCACAGTCGATGGACGAACCGCCCCCAAAGGCCACTAGCCCATCACATTGATTTTTGATGTAGATTTGAAGCGCTTCTTCGATATTATCAATGGTCGGATTGGCTACGGTCTTATCATAGAGTGTCCATTTTACTCCCTGTTCATCAAATGCTTTCATCATTTCATCCATTAGACCCAAAGAAGAAATGACCGGATCGGTTATGATTATCAGATGCTTCAAACCAATTCTCTTCGCTACACCAGGCAATTCAATCGAACTTTTAATGATTTCAGGTTTTCTAAAGGGTAAAACGTAAGATACCAGTCTAAAAACGAATTGATAGATTCGACAATAAAGTAAATACATAAAAACCCCCTTGTTTAGATGATGAAATATGAATCTTATTGATTTCATCTTAGCATAGATTCAAGCTTCACATTGTGGGGGTTTAACTTTAATGAGTTATTTGTGACATCTCTCTACAACTTCATTCTTTAGCATTTCTTATCTTCCATAATGCCATGGGATGGAATTGTATACGATCCAATATTCCTTGATCGTCAAATAAGAGTTCCGGGAGATATTCACCTTCCACGAATCGATCTAAGAATTCTCGTTCTTTTACTGTTAAGATCATTAATTCGCGGATGAAACGGATGGTTACACTTTTCGCCGATTCTAAATCAAATGAATTTCTTTTTCTTAGAAGAGGAATCAGCTCACGCTTTATCTGATGATAATCAAATGCTTCAATGGCAGATATGTTAAAATCCTTGTCAATCTGATTTTGTGTGATTGCTGCATAGAAAACGACACACTTCCTTAATATGTCGAACTCACTCTTCATAAAAATATTTTCTTGTATCATATTGTATACATCATATAAATCTCTTGCGGCTGTTCGATTAATCAACGCATTGATTTTACTTGCGAATATCTCCATTGGATGCAAGCTGTTAATTTTGATTCTGTTATCGAGCTTGTGTGTAATGATACTTTGCTCAAATGCATCAAAGAGATGTGCACGTAATGAATAATTGATGTCAATCTTTATGTGGTCTCGATTTCCACTAACACCACCATAGTCATATATCCAAGAATCCAAACTATGATGCTGTTTTGACTTTTTACTCAAGATATATCCATTGGCTAGCATGTGTTCATAAATCAGTCGAGTGATTTCCGATCGATTCTCAAACATCTCTTCCCTTTGATCTGTAATTAAATAATCAAGGTCAATATCAACGGAAAGTCTAGGCAGATCGAAGTTCACAAGATTGATCGCAGTTCCACCCTTCAAGGCAAGACAGTTGGATAGCGTTGGATTCGTGTTAAGGTATTCTAGAATATCGATTAGTCTTAACATTTTTTCCAAATTATCCCTGACATAGCCCAGATCTTCTGCCTTCTTTTCTAAATAATCTTTATCAATTTTAAACAAGCTCGTCCCCTCCCTGTTTACCATAAGACATCAATACTTTTGGAACCATCAACTTCCATTCACGATCATAAAAGCTTTCCATTTTATTATTCGATACGAGATATCTTCTGCTTTTTCCAACTTTACGCTTACAATAATCAAGAAAATCGTTTGGTATCTTTAAATCAGCTGCGAACCTACTTAATATATACCCAGCTTTTTGATAAAGTCCTTGAATGTCGTAAATATCTAAGTAAAATCTCAACTTCTGTGCATCGAGATAATACACAGCATCGATACACTTCAACAGTTCCTCTAGACCCCCAACCTTGTTCAAATCATGAATACTATCGATTACGGTTCGCTCTATGTCTGTGATACGAACATTCTGAATATTCTTAGCCTCTATTACACCTTCATTCATTCTTGACGCAATGAAACGATAGGTCAGATTATCATAAACGAAGGCTTGAAATTTGGACTTTGAAGAGACATATACTTCATAATAGACTTGGTTCGCAAAGCCATAGTACTCAAAAGCACTATGATGCGAAATATAAGCATCCTCATTGATTGAACAGGCAATCTGATAGCGATTCGCCATAATCTGCCCACTCGCTGGATTCACGACTGAGTAGGCATTACTCCTGATTTTTCGAACCAAGTCCTTTTTAATCATACTTCTTAATTGAGAGTATGCCGTTTTTGTATTTCCAGAGATCTTTTTTACATCTTCAATTGAAAAAACTGGATGTTTAGCCATTTCACGATAGACTTTCATTTCTTACCTCGCTTTATTTTTTGAAATTTATTCTTCATA
Organism: Erysipelotrichaceae bacterium; assembly: GCA_003543215.1. Lineage (GTDB taxonomy): Bacteria > Bacillota_I > Bacilli_A > Erysipelotrichales > Erysipelotrichaceae > UBA2212. The sequence goes on from DPJD01000002.1 coordinate 147,300, forward strand.
GATAGAGATTATTCGGTCAAATTTAAAATATATCTCTTATTTAATTTAATATTAGCACCTTGTTCTTGATTATTAAAGAATTTTTATCCATTTATAAATTTATATACGATTGGATTAATCTTATGTTTGAATGCGTACTTGTACATGAAAAAAGTCACACTGTGACTCTTTGTAAGTTGGATGTTATTTTCAATGTAAACTCTTTATGGTTTAACATTCCAAAACACTATGCTGAGGTCGAGAGAAAATTGATTGACCTTCACTGGATAAATCCGGACGATAATGATAGTTCATGCCTGTAAACACTTGAATGTCATCGGGATGCTTTATTTGATTTTGAATGCACCAACGTGCCAATGACCCGCGCGCTTGTTTCGCAAAGGAACTGATGATTTTAAGTTCCCCATCGACCTCTTCATAGAACTCTACACGATGAAGCTTATCTTGCAATACTTTGACAAGCTGAGAAAACTCTTTTGAGCTGAGATCCAAAATCCAATCATCTCGCTCAAGTTCCCTAACGATCTTGTCCTTCCAGAGTTTCAAGAGATGGATGTCTTTATGATGCATCGTGAAATCCAAACGATAATTATGGATCTTGTCCAAAGGTCTAAGCATGCCCCAATAGGCAGAAAGAACACGTAGATGTTTCTGTGCAAAAAGGAGTTCATGGCTACTTAAGCTCTTCAACTCTAAGGCATCAAAAGCCACCCCTTGATACACATCCATCATGGCTAAGCTTTGAGGTCGTTTCTTGTGAATTTGTTCAACTGTCGAATCTAAGAGATCCCCTTTGAGCTTCATCATGGAGCCAATCGATTCCTTATCCAAGCTTTGAAGCCAAACTCTTAGCTCAGATGCCTCTGCTTTAAAACGAGGTTCTGTGAGCTTCGTTTGATGTTTGATATCACTTTGTGTCTTGCTGGGCGATAAGAGTATCTTCATTAAAACCTCCGATATATAAGGCTGAACCAGAATTAATTGGGAAAATAGCATGTTCAGGAAAGAAAGATTTAAACTCCCCATTGAACTGTTTCATAAAATTGAAATAGTCCCCTTGTTCGACAAACTCCACGATATCCGTAAAAAGATGTCGCTTTCCGTAATAATCATACACGATGACCAAGTCCGCCACACGTTTCATTTCACTCAAGACATGAAGACGATCCTTTGCTTTCAAACCATGCAAGACAAAACTAGTCAATACGACATCAAACTGTTTATCTTCAAACGGGAGCTTTTGCGTAATATCCAATTGATCCACATAGATATCAGGATTTAAGCGACGCATGACACGCACCATCGCCTTGCTTCCATCCACGGCCAATACATCATGATCAACACTCAAAAGTGAAGCCATCGCACCGGTTCCAGCCCCTAAATCCAATATTTTGGAATGCGGTTTTAAAGCCATGGCTTCAATCACACGTTTATAGTGCTTGCGTTGAACGCCATAGAACCAAGCATAAGGCTCCGCAATCCATTCAAACAGATCAAGATGTTGCATGTTTCTTCACCACCGATAAAGTATTCACCGGACAGACCGCACACCAAATTCGCGGGGCATAGAAAACACCGAGAACCAAACCAATCAAAGTCGAAGACAAAGTCATCGAATAGATGCGATAACTGAAATGCGTTAGAAACTCGGGTAATTGAAGACTCAGAAGTTGCGGTAAAGTAAAAGGTGCTTGAAACGCCATGAACAAACGCACATGAAGCAGGCCATCGATGCGACCCAATGCCACCATAAGAGTAGACATGCTTGCAAAGAAGAAATTGAGTCCCATGTACCAAACAAAAAACGACTTCACCTTTTGATGCGTTAAGTTCTTTGGAAGCTTCTTATGTAAACTGATCTTGCTCAATGTCTTGGTTAGAAAACTTGCCCGTGGGCAAATCTTAGTGCACCAGGTCTTATCCTTGTTCACAAGGTAGAAACCTACTGCTCCAACATAACAACCCAAGCCCAACAAGGCAAAACTAATATGAACCATGCTCAAGCCAAATATGGCAATGGTATAAAGAAATGATATATCTTGAAGATTTAACTTATTTTTCATCATCTGTCCCTTTTGATGGGTTTATTCTAGCACATTCAAGTAGAATATGGCATACTATTGCTATGTTAAAAAATAAGAAACTACTCTATCTCTTTTATACCATTACCTTAACGATGATTCTGTATTCCAGTGTCATCTACTTTGAGAATAAACAATATTGGGATCTCTGGATCAATCTTGAATTCATCACCATGCTTGTCTATATGGTCTTCTTCTATCCCAAACATCCCTTGAAGATGGGCTTTATGGCCTTCCAATTTCTTCTGGTTCATTTCTTAAGCTATGGACTTCGTGGTTTGATCATAAGCAATTGGCTTCATGTCTTATTCGCAGTACTCTACATCATTGTCTATGTTATATACATGTTACGACGCAAATCTAAAAAGATACCCATTTATTTTAATCCCAAACGTTAAACAAGGCGGTTCAATCATTGAACTGCCTTGTTTTATGATTTCTATTCGCCTGAACTTCCATCCTCATCAAATTGTAATACGGTAACACGCACTTGAATCGCCTTAAGGGCTTCAACCAGACAAACCTCAACCTCGAGATTCTGGAAGTAGAAACGATCCCCCTTTTGAGGCCAATGCCCCAACTGTCGGGTCACCCAACCATTGACCGTCGCAATGTCCGTTTCATAATCCACATCCACCACTCTAAACAACTTATCCAAGCTCGCACGTCCAAAGACGAGATACACATTGCTTTCCACTTCTTCAATGTCCATGATGACTTCATCATGTTCATCCCAAATCTCTCCGACAAGCTCTTCCACAATGTCTTCCAAAGTCACGATCCCCACGGTTCCACCAAATTTATCTGAGACCACCGCAAGGTGACTCTTCTGCTCTTGAAGTTGGTGTAGGAGTTTCGATATCTTGACAGACTCCGTTGTATGGTAAACCGGTTTGATGAATTGTTTTGGACTGTTTGATTTACGCAAGAAGAAGTCTTTGAGATGAATCACACCAATGATGGTGTCGATTGAATTGCGATAAACCGGTAAGCGTGAATACCCACTCTCCGTGAACAGTTGATGGATCACCTCAATGGAATCCTCTTCGGAAACTGCAACCAATTCCATTCGTGGCGTCAACACATCCGATACATCCAAGTCATTGAATTCAATCGCATTGCGAATCAAATCCCCTTCGTGCTGCTCGATCTCACCCTCGGAAGTGGCTTCTTCAACCATTGTGATCAATTCTTCTTCCGTGATGCCACGGGTATCCTTGATTTTAACCAGCTTTGAAAGCATCTTCTTCCACAGCGCAAAAAACCAGTTCAATGGCGCAAACACAAAAGTAAGCAACTTCACAAACGGTGTCGCAAACATCGCAAAACTCTCAGGTGCTTCCTTAGCCAAACTCTTTGGAGATATCTCACCAAAGATGAGCACTAAGATCGTCATCACGATCGTAGAAATGGTGACACCGGCTTCGTCATAGTATTGAACGAAAATCAAGGTTGCCAGTGAAGCTGCCCCGATATTGACGATGTTATTGCCGATAAGGATCGTTGAAAGCAACTTGTCATAGTCTTCCGCAAGTTCGAGGACATGTTTCGCTTTTTTATTGCCATTCGAGACCATCGTCTTTAATCGAATCTTATTGAGTGTTGAAAAGGCTGTTTCTGTCGCAGAAAAGAAAGCAGACATTAAAATCAGCCCTGTTAAAATGATGATCAGTAAAATAGTTTCATTATCCATATTGATACGGTTCTCCTTTAATTATACAAGTAAATAGAAGTTCCGTTCTAAAGTCTTAATTGATTTATCCAACATACACAAGTGGACAAGCGATGCAAATGATCCTTGTTTAATGTGTTGTATGTTCGGTGATTCTCATCGGTGCTACTGTCAGCTTCCATGGGGTATTGTATTCCCTTTCATGATTGAAATTCTTATGAATGATACCATTCACAAGCCACATCGTCAAACATCCTTCTAATCATTGATTTTCATACACATTACATAAGCATGAGGAAAAATCAATCATAGATGGTCTAAACACATCTCCATTACACATCTAAAATCGGCAATATCGTGATTTACCGTATAAATAGGCGTATGATGAAGTTGAGCAAGATTGTTGCGTGTGACTAACATCACAGTGTACATTAGACTCATCAGAAAATGATCTTCATGTCAAAGGTGAAGGCCCATTGATGACAATGGTAAAGGAGAATTATGAAAGATTCGATTACGATTGTACTCTCGGGTGAAGCCGGACAAGGACTCCAGACCGTTGAAGAATTCCTTGTGGAATCACTCACTCAAGAATGTCATGTATTTTCATCCAAAGAAGTCATGAGCCGTGTTCGCGGTGGAAACAATACCGCTACGATACGGATCTCAAATGAACCGATTCAAGCCTTACGGTATACCGCAGATTTGGTGTTTTTATTCAATGATCATGCGATTGAACGCTTGATTCCACGATTGACACCCAAATCACAAATCATAGGCGAAGAAGGCTTCTTAAGTGATGACTTGAAAGCGAAGTATGCTTTCACTTCCATCAACTTCATGAGCATTGCCAAAGAAGCTGGCAACCGATTGTATTTCAATACAGCGATGTTTGGATACATCCTCGGTCTACTCAATGGCTCGGTTAAGTTTGCACACAATGCCATCACCAAACGTTTCGAAAAACGGGGTGAAGCCGTTGTCATAGGCAATATCGCAGCGTTTGACAGGGGTTATCAACTGGGTCAAGATTCTGTGATCAAGTTTGATTTCAAACCCAATCCCGATTTTAAGCCAATGAAAACCACAACGGGTAATGATGTCTTAAGCATCGGCGCCTTGGCGGGTGGAGCCAACTACTTGGCAGCCTACCCCATGTCTCCAGGAACCAGTTTAATGCAGCTGTTGGAAGCCAAAACCAATGATTTTGGTATTCTTGTCGAACAAGCTGAAGATGAAATCGCAGCCCTTAATATGGTTCTCGGTGCTTGGTATGCAGGTGCTCGTGCTCTTACCACAACCTCTGGTGGTGGTTTTGCACTGATGAGTGAAGCCGTCAGCTTATCCGGCATGACCGAAACCCCTGCTGTCATCCATGTCGCACAGCGACCCGGACCGGCTACAGGTCTTCCAACCCGAACCGAACAAGCTGATTTAAACCTTGTCCTCTATGCTGGACATGGCGAATTCCCACGCATGATCTATGCGCCTGGACGTTTAAGCTCAGGCTTAGAACTCATGGCTAGAGCCTTCCATATGGCCGATAAGTATCAGATTCCAGTCTTCATGTTATCGGATCAATATTGGTTGGAATCCATTGCCCAAACCGAAGCACTGAAGATTCCGCGTACTTATGGCGAGAATTTGATTACTGAAAGTGATCGTGATTATAAACGTTATCGCTTCGATGAAAGTGGTCTATCCCCACGCTCAGTCCCTGGCTTTGGCAAAGGCTTCGTCAAAGTTGACAGTGATGAACATGATGAAGAAGGACTCATTACCGAATCCTTTGATATGCGTGTTCAAATGCATGAGAAACGTTTGAACAAAGCGAAACTAATGGAAGAAGACATCGTTCAACCGCAGGTCGTGGGTAATAAGGATGAAAAGAATTTGATCATCGCTTGGGGTTCAACCTACGGTGTCCTTAATGAATTGATTGCGGATAAACCGGAATGGACCTTGATGCATTTTGAGCAAGTCTATCCACTTCCGCTTGGTTTGGAAGAACGTTTAGCTAAAGCTGAGAAGATCGTCGTGATTGAAAACAATGCGACGGGTCAATTCGCCAATCTCTTACAGATGACCTATGGCATCAAACTTCCAAAACGTATCTTGAAATACAACGGTGAACCATTCTTCATCGATGAACTTGAAGTCAAATTCACGGAGGTGTCAAATGGCTAGTTTTTATTTCAATTATGATATCGATATGGCTTGGTGTCCTGGATGTGGAAACTTCCCCATTCGTGAAACCATCATATCGGCTTTAAATGAGTTGAATCTAGACCCAACCCAAGTCGTCTTCTCATCGGGTATCGGTCAAGCGGCAAAAATGCCTCAGTACATCGATTCCAACTATTTCAATGGTCTTCATGGACGTGGCTTGAGTGTCGCCAGTGCGATCTCACAAGTCAATCCAAAACTAACGGTCATTGCGGAAGGTGGTGATGGCGACATGTATGGTGAAGGTGGTAATCATCTCATCCACAACATCCGTCGTAATCCGAATCTTGTCCACATCGTGCATGACAACATGGTCTATGGTTTAACCAAAGGTCAAGCAGCCCCAACATCACCAATTGGTTTGGTTACGCCTACACAGATTGATGGCGTATACAACGAACCCATCAATCCAATGGCCTTAGCCCTTTCCCTCGGCGCTACGTTTGTAGCACGTGGCTTCAGTGGTGACAGTGTTAAGACTAAAGAACTGATCAAACTGGCCATCCAACATAAAGGCTATGCGATCATCGACATCTTCCATCCTTGTGTCACTTATAACAAAGTGAATACCTTTGCTTGGTATAAGAAGAACACCTACTGGTTGGATGAAAACCATGATCCTAAAAACAAAGAAGCCGCTATGAAACTTGCCTTGGATACGGAACGCCTAGCCTGTGGCGTCTTGTATCAAAATACCGATACAGCGGATTACTTTATGCGCAATCCTTTCTACAAAGGGGATGATCGTCCATTCTATACCAAAACCAGAGATCTGGATGCGGTACAGAAGCTACTCGATTAGCAAATCATCGACCAGACTTTTAGGAATCATTTCCTAAAAGTTGGAATATTATAAAGTTTAAGGAATCATTTCCTAAAAGTTGGAATATTATAAAGTTTTAGGAATCATTTCCTATAACTATGGATTAATGAAGTTCTCAAAAAAATGGGTTCTACACAGTGTAGAGCCCATTTATCTTTATAAGAAACTTGTCTTCTTCGCTTCCGAAGAAGTTTTATATAAGACGATCTTACCGGAATCATGAAGACCTTTGAGAATTGCCAAGGTGATTGGAAAGCCCAAGAGACCACCCACACCAAACAGCTTCGCCCCTAGAAACATCGCAAAGAGCGTCACAATCGGATGGAGGCCAACTTGATCCCCCACGACCTTCGGTTCCACCACATTACGTACAATGGTCACGACCACATACAAGATGAACAAACCAATCGCCAAACGTGGATTTCCATCCACCAAAGTAATGATCGTCCACGGAATCATGACGCCACCGGTGCCCATGATGGGTAGGACATCAAAGATTGCGATCAAGAATGCGATAAAGATTGCTTTATCCACACCCAATATGCTTAAACCAATCGCAATCTCCACATAGGTGATGGACATGATGATCAGATAAGATTTCAAATATTTCTTAATGGTCGAACCTAAGAATACCTGTGCATTAAACAATAAGGCCTTGTGTTCTGGTTTCAATTGATTGAGCAAGAAATCTACGATCTTGTGATAATCCAAAGTAAAGAAGAACGAAGATATGATAGTGAATAGAATATTGATGACCAAGGTTGGGACCTTGTTTGCCGAAGCGGTGATCCATGAAACCGAGAACACCGACAGATTACGAATGAAATCACCCAACGCCGTCAAGAGCTGTTCATTATACTCTAGGATTGAATTATAAATAATCGGATCCAACTGTTCCGCCATCCGGGTGAGATTATCCAAGCCTTCCCTCAACCAAGGCAATAAGACATTCGAATACAAATCTGGCAAGGTCTGAAAGAGATCTTTGGTCGTGTTAACGATTTCAATCCCAAACCAAACCAACAAACTAACGAAAATGCCATAAAACAACACGATCGTAATGATGGATGTGAATTTCTCAGGCAAGTGCGTGACTTTGGAAAGTTTACGAACCGCAGGCTTCAAAGCATAAGCGATCAGGAAACCCAAGACAAAGGGAAGAATGATTGGTAGAACATAGGTCAGTCCAAAGAAGAGACTAAGACCGAGAAGTGCGATATAGACGATATTGATGATTACTTTTTTCTTTTGGTCTTGATTCATATTACCCTCTTGCTTAGCATATCATATTTCAGCCTTGGATGAAGTCCAAAGCATCCGTCTCTTTCATTGGACGCCCAATATGATAGCCCTGCAAGACATCACAAGCATGTTTTCTTAGGTACTCGACTTGCACGAGTTCTTCAACCCCTTCCGCCACGACCAATAAACCAAACTTATGCGCCATTGAAATCATGTCATCCGTAACCAAAGGAACACGTGACTCAGTCTGAATGTTTTGAATGAAAGCTTTATCAATCTTGAGTACTTGGATATTCAATTCATGGAGTCTAAAGAATGAGGAATACCCTGTCCCAAAATCATCTAAACTGATACGAATGCCATGGTCGATCAAGTCTGCACATTTCTGATTGATCAAACTGAAATCATGCATCAAGATGGTCTCCGTAATCTCCAGTTCAATTTGCGATGGATGCACATCAAATCGCTTCAAAGTATCCATCACCCGTTGGACGAAATCAGGTTGTAAGAACTGAACACCCGAAATATTAACCGCAACTCTAAGACGCATCGCTGTCCTTTGGTTCATGGTCAAGACAAATAGACAGGCTTTATCCAAAATGAGTTGTCCCAAGTCGAGAATCAAACCCTTCTTCTCCGCAATCTCGATGAATTCCACAGGACTGACATGTCCCAATTGTTTTGAGTGGAAACGTGCCAAAGCTTCAAAGCTCTGTATTTCATTCGTCAACACATCCAACTGTGGTTGATAGTTCAGTGTAAAACGATCTGTCCCAATCCCTTGAATGACTTCACGCAATTCCGACTCAATTTGGTGTTCCCGTTCAACGGAAGCACTGAACAACTCTTGATAATACGCAATGTGATTGCTTTGATCATCCCGTATCGCATCCACTGTGATACCGAGATTCCGTAAGAGATCTGCGCTATTTATCGATTCCTTGTTCAAACGAATGACACCGATATTGGAAGAAAGAACGTGTTCCTTACCGTTGATAACAAAAGGACGTGCAATGACTTTTTGTATTTTTACGCAAAGTTCATCGAAAAAAGAATCCTTACCCTTTACCAATAATACAAAACGATCCCCACTTAAGTGATACAAAGTACTCGTCTCATACAAAATGCCTTTGATGCGCTTGGTCAAGACCTTTATGATGCGATCGCCCTCATCAAAACCATAAAGCATGTTTACACGTTTGAACTGATTGATATTGATCATGCAGAGCCGATATTGATGACCATCACGTCGTGCCAAGAGTATCTTTAAATGGAGTTTCAAGTATTGCACATTGGGAAGACCTGTAAGCCCGTCGTAATAAGCATGCAAAGTCAAAGCCTTATTTTTACGATAGATCAAGATGAACGCATAACTGAAGGCCGCAAATAGAAGTGCGATCCCGATCAATGTAAAATTCATCAATAAGGTCATAAAGTAATCATTCTCTACCGTGGAATGCCCAATTAACAAAGTCCCCATGCGTTCTTCATCTAAAAATACTGGGATATAGATATCATAGACACCACGATTTCCATCTTGGTATTGTCCAAAGCTATCGGAGTCACTTAAATTTTGAACCAAAACCGGCTCACTGATGAGATGGCCAATCAATTGAGGCTCAGAACTGTGAATGATCCGTTGCACATTATTGATGAAACAGACATGCACGACACCCTTACTTTTCAACACATCTTTGAAAAGATTATTCATTTCAAACGCATCCAAGAAATTCTGAACACGTGCTGCAGATAAACCCAATTGAACGATTAAACTATCGTTAAGTTTAAAGTATCCATATTTAAACATTTCTTTCGTCACATAGTTTGGACGAATCTCTTCGATATAATGTTTCGCATCCTTAGCCACCAACAAGCGTTTTACCGGATGTCCATCATAGGCTTCCCAACCCAACATTGAATCCCTTGAAGAAGAACGTATGACCGCATATTTATTGTAGATATTGATCTCATCCACATCCAAATCAACCAACAATTGGTTCAAATCCAGATTGATGTTATTTTCAACCTCATCCGCAATGATCTGCCCGGAAAGATTCAATTTATCCGCTAAGAGTTGATTAACCACATCATCCGCTAAAACCATCTTCGTCAAGCTATTCGAATACCCTTGGGCTAAATTAAAAGACAGCTTATGCAAGTCGTCTACGTAATGATCTTTAATCTGTCCAATGATGAAAAATGTTAAAAATAGAAACGCTGAGACCACTGCAAGGACTGGCACAACGTAGTAGCGAATTTTAATGAGTTTCAACTGCATACGACACCGCCTGATCTAAAACATCTTCCTTATTGTCCCATATAAATTGCACACTAACAAGGACAATCAAAGAAAAAGTTGACGATTCACGTCAACTTTCCTGTACTATATTAAGCTTTGATTTTTTCTGCGACACTCAGCAAACGACGTACTTGATGTTCAACCGCTGGGCGAACATCTTCAATCATTTTGCCGTCTTGACCAATTGTAACGCTGGTTCCATATGGGTTACCACCCGCTAATCCAACCGACGCATCTGTGTAACCTGGCGTTACGACAAGCGCACCCCAGTGATACATCGAAGTATAGAGACTCAAGATCGTCGCTTCTTGTCCACCATGTGGATTTTGAGCTGAGGACATCGCACTGACAACCTTATTGACGGTCTTTCCTGTTGCCCATAAGCCCCCTTGAATGTCTAAGAATTGTTTGAACTGTGAAGGGACATTACCGAAACGGGAAGGTACTGAAAACAAGATCGCATCTGCCCAATCGAGATCATCTGAACTTGCGACGGGAATGTCTTTCGTTGCTTCTTGATTGGCTTTCCAAGGTGCTTGTCCATCAATGACCGCTTGTGGTGCCAATTCCTGTACTTGACGTACACGCACTTCTGCGCCTAACTTCAACGCTTCCGCTTCAGCCCACTTTGCAAGCTGTACATTGGAACCGTAGGTACTGTAATAGATAACTGATAATTTCAAACTCATGATTGTTTCTCCTTCTTACTATTTGTAAGTTAATCTAAGCATACAGGAGATACAAATCAGGCTCAAGCAATATGCTCACTTTTTGTAAGCATTAAAAAAGCAAGCCCTTTTGGACTTGCCTATAGATTCTTATCTGCAAAAGCTTGGATGGATTCAAGCGCCTGATTCAATTCGATGCCCATCGTTGTCAATTGATAACGATGATCGTTGTGTTCAATCAAACCTTCTTTCTCGAGTTCTTTCAAACGCTCGGTCAAAACTTTATCACTGCAGGTCTCTAAACACCGTGCCACTTCCGTAAAGCGCATCGGTTGGTCCAAAAGACAACGTAAAATCAAGCCGTTCCAGCGTTTGCCGAGCCAACCAAAGACACGTTCATATTTAGGACAAAGCTTGTAGTCTACTTTCATATTGTAAGTATAACACAATCGTACTAAAAGTATACTGAGATGCATTTCATCCCTTATATTACTGCATTACGTTTGAGCATCAAAAGAGTAAAAATATGCGTAATATGGTAAATTAACTCCAAGAGGTATCCACATGTTTCAAATTGCATTAGAACGATTCACCCATAAAAAAACGATTCTCCAGACCTTGATCTTCTTTAGTGTTTTCATGGTCATCTATACTTTGATTGATTCCAATAATCTAAGCTATGCTTTGATGGCTGAACAATTTGGCTTGTATTTGGTTGTCATAAATATCTTTCTAAATATACTTATGGCAAGCTTAAGTGCTTTGCTTCTAAGTTTGAGCACCATCATGGCTCAACTGAAGGGTAAAGAAAGCATGAGCTCAAATCTATCTTTCGTATCTGTCCTCTTTGGTGTCTTAACCTATGGTTGCACACCCTGTGTCATCGCCTTCTTTAGTTCCATCGGTATTGCCTTCTCTGTCATTGCCCTTCCTTTTGCAGGTCTACCCTATAAATTTATTTCACTTGGATTGATTGTGATTGGTCTGATTTGGACGTATTATGAAATAGAACATGGAAAATGTAAGGTCAAACAATGAAAAATGTACGTATTCTATCCGGCTTATCTTTATTGATTATGTTTGGTATGATTGCATTTGCTTCCCTAACTGGTGATTTTGCTGGAGAAGGCTCCATCTTGATGAGCATGGTTTGGGGACAGATGAGTCTGGTGGATCTGTATGTCGCATTCTTCTTGGTTTATCTTTGGATCTTCTATAAGGAAACCAAACCATTACCAAGAATCATCTGGGCGATTCTGTTGATCGTAACAGGAAGCTTAGCGACGGCATTGTACATCTTTCTGGAAACTTATCGCACAAACGATATCCCTTCCCTACTCACCCAAAAACACTAAAAAAGCACGTAATGCGTTCCAACTTGGTTCCTCATCCGTGCTTTTTATTATTTAAATTTTACCGCTGTACCGTATGCGATGACTTCAGCTGCAGACTGCATGACCGATGAGCTTCCATATCGAACATTCACAATCGCATCTGCCTGCATTTCTTGCGCATTATCAACCATCCGTTTTGTGGCCATGGCACGTGCTTCATTCAACATCTCTGTATAGCCAACGATTTCACCACCGACCAAGGTTTTCATACCCGCCATGAAATCCGTCCCGATACTCTTGGACAAAACAATCGTACCTTTAACCAAACCTAAGGCTTCAAATTCTTTACCTGGAACAGTTTCAATATTTAGCAGCAACATCATCTTCTCCTTTTTCGATTTCACTCAATCGTTCACGCAATGCCAATACAATGCCAATGATCACCGCAAACATCGGTAATACAAAATACAAATAGAGTGGTAATGGAATCGGTTCTTCAGTCGATGCCCAGGTCATAAATCCAACCATCATCAAACCAAAGAGCACAACGCCTATCGTGATTAGTATCGGTCCAATTCGTTTATTTCTTTTATGCATGTTTCACCTCACCATAACTTGATTATAAACCTTGTTCAATAAAAAAAGGTAAGCGAACTTACCTCAATTCTCATCCTTTAAGATATACTGAATCGCCACACAACCAGGACCCCCTTGGGTGATCATCACTGGCGACAAGTCCAACAACTCAATTTCAATTTCATGAATCCGATTCTTGATTCTTTCCATCGCCAATTGTGCAACTTCAAGATTCAAGGCATGTGAGATATAAATTTTATGACGCATATTCACACCATTCTGAAGCATACGCTCAATGATGGAGTCAACGGCTTGGTTCCAAGTACGTCCTTGGCCAAACTTTTCTAAGCGCTCACTGCCTTCAACTTGCATGACGATTGGTTTCAACTTCAAGAAACCACCTAAAGTCGCAGCCAAGGAAGTAATCCGTCCACCACGCTTCAAGAAATCAAAATCCACAGGCATCAAGAAACTTTGACATTCTTTTAAACACGCTTCCATACGGCTAATGACTTCTTCTTTCGTCGAATGTTTCGCAATACGTGCAGCCAGTTCCACAAGATACTGCTGTGTCCCTGCTAAGGTCTTTGAATTGAAGATCGTGATATCAGGGCGATCCAAGGATTGTAACACACCCACTGCAGAATCATAGGTCGCACTCAAACCCTTGGCCATCGTGATGTGTAATGCATCTTTCGTACGCTCATACACTTCCATCACATCCCCTATTGCAGGCTGTGACGATGCGGGGATCGCATCTTTAATCATATCGACAAAATCTTTCGCACTGATTTCAAAATAGTCGCGGTAGCTCTTACCTTTGATTGCTACTTGTAAAGGCAGTAATTCTAAGCCAAGTTCTTTGGCCTTTTCTGGGCTCAATAAAGAACCTGTATCGGTGATAATGTTCATGGGATGTCCTCTTATGCCTGTATTTTAGCATAGATGGCATTAGAATACTTAAATGATACCAATTATGCTAAGATGATTTTAATGAAAAAACTCAGCTTAAATATCGATAAACTCAAACACGATCCCGAAGAGAACCTTGCCTATGGTTTGAACCAAGAATGGTACAAAACAAAGTGGCAACGTCTTTCAGGTTGTGGTCCGACCGCTGCGAGCACTTTGATCTATACGATGACGTCACAGAATGACAATTTCAACCATGAAGAAGCATTAGCGTTGATGGAAACGATGTGGAAATATGTCACACCCTCCCTTAAAGGAGTCTACAAACGTTCAATGTTTACAGAAGGCTTACAAAAGTATTTTGATGCGCATCAGCTCACAGGTTTGATTGAACACCTTGAAATCCCCAAAGAAAAAAGCCAACGACCTTCATTGAATGAAGTCATGGCTTTCATTGAAACAGCACTTCTTCATCAAGTTCCCATCGCCTTCTTGAATCTTGATAATGGCGAAGAAAAGAAACTGGATGAATGGCATTGGGTCATCATCAGTGGTTTAGACAGCTTAGACGATCATCCCGAAGTCTATGCCCACATCATCGATGACAACAAACTCTTCGCCATCGACATCGCGCTCTGGCTCAAATCGACCAAACGCGGTGGCGCCCTGGTTTATGCTTTGTTGGATTGAAACTTCTTCATCAATACTTCTGGCTCAAAACTATGCAATAAGGCTTCATCCTCAGTGATAAGGCCTTTTTTAACGTACTCCAATAAAGTTTGGTCCATACTGACCATGCCTTCACTTAAGGATGCCGCAATTGAGTTCTTCAATTGATGCGTCTTCCCTTCACGGATCTGATTGCGTACAGCCTGCGAATTGGTCATGACTTCAAAAACAGGAACCAATTCACCATTCTTCAAGGAGATGAGCTGTTGGGAAATGACCGCTTCGAGAACCATTGAGAGTTGGACACGGATTTGTTGTTGCTGAGCGGCAGGAAACACATCGACCATGCGATCGATCGTATTCGCAGCCCCTAAAGTATGCAAAGTCGTGAAGACGAGATGACCTGTTTCTGCAGCGGTAATCGCTAAGGAGATTGTCTCTAAATCACGCATTTCACTGATGAACAAAACATTCGGTGCTTGACGTAATGCTGCTTTCAAAGCGGTTGTGCTGGTATCGCAATCACTGCCCACTTCACGTTGGGATACTAAACTCTTTTTGTGTTTGTGTAAGAATTCAATTGGATCTTCAATCGTCACGATATGTCCTGAACGTTCACGATTGATGATGTCTAAAAGAACGGCAAGTGTGGATGATTTCCCCGCACCCGCTGGACCACTGAAGATAACCAAACCTTTGGTCAACTGTGCAAAGCGTGTGATTTCCTGGGGAATCTTCAAACTCTCAGCAGTTGGAATCTCAAATTGAACCAAACGAATGACAGCCGCAAACGAATTTCGTTGCTGGTACACATTGACACGTAAACGCGCTTGATGCGCTAAGGAAAATGAAAAATCATCATCGCCACGTTCTTCCAAACGAACCATCGAACGGTTGTGTGCCAAACGATACAATTCTGTAATATACATCGTACAATCTTGGGAAGTCAAACTGTATTCATCGATGCGTTCCACCACATTCTTGACCTTATAAGCCACGGGTGTACCTGCTACGATAAATACGTCGGATGCTTTAGCGTCACATGCTTTTTGTATGATGTCTTGTATATTCATACTAGCCTCCAAATACGGGATTCCCATTCTGGGAATAATCCTGATCAATTCCATTCACCAAACGATTCTCTACAACCTTAAGTTGAATCCCTTCAGGTCCTTGTTCGAGTTCAATCGTTAGTTTCAAACTTAAACTCAAAGTGTTCATTTCTAGTTTAACACGCTGTTCTAAACGATTATAGTTCAAATTATGCAGCTTTACCCAATCGGCGATACGCATCCCGGAATCCAGATCTTTCTGAAGCTCCTTAAGCTTCATTTGACCCTCATATAAGAGCGTATAACTCTCTGTAAGCACCACATTCCCTCGCTTCATCGCCTTTGTCTCTTGAGAGACATTGAGATAAGCGAGACTCGCAAAACTCAGCACCATCAAGATCACAAAGACCGTAAATAAACTTGGGACACCAAAGAGGAAGAAACGCTTTTTCATGGTTGTCCTCCTGTCCAAATCGGCCAAGCCAAAAGAATCGTCTCTTCATGCATCAAACGCAGCTCAAGACCTCCCTCAATGGGAATGGATGACAATTGATAGATTCCTTGTACTACAACTTCACCCGATGCATCAAAACTCGTTTCAATCGTCACATTTTGTCCGTTTCGAAGATCTTCACTCATCATAAGCATCGTCTCAGTCATCTTATGCATCGCAATGTTTTCACGGTGTTGTTTAAGCGCATTGTAAAAGAAACCAAAACTCAAACTAAGCGCAATGATCAATAAACCTAGACTCAAAGCAATCTCCATGATCAATAGACGTTGACTCTGTTTTTTCATGAGTTCACCTCACTGATAAGAGTGAAATGATATGATTTCGCTTCCAAATCCTTATGAATCACATCCACAATGATCTGTTGACCGTCACTTCGAAACGACAATTTGGCAATCTCTGCGATGCGTTGTCCACTCTTTTCTAAGATTTGATTGGTCTCGGAAACCTGTTCCACCAAATAACCATCTTCAAGATAAAGCAAAGTATAATAACCCGGATGATTGATTTGTAAACGATTATCCTCTACGACCAGTGCCCCCAACGCATCCGCTTGTTTGAAACGTTGGTTGAAGTACAAATGTAACGTTCGTTCATTGAACATTTGATTCGCCTCATCGTGCATGCGATCAAAGGTGATCGCTGCCAAATACAGCATAAAAACCATTGCCAACGCAAAGGTACTTAAGATGATCCAGTGGATAATCGGACTGATTTGACGCATCTATTCTCCTCGATCGAAAAGCGTGATATCCGGACGGATATTCGACGCAAAAGCTTTGTATGAAACATAAACCATCTGTTCATCCAAAACCAAACCATAATGTTCAACCAAATAATCAATCGAAGCTGGATAAAAACCCTCTTGCGCATAACACAAACTCAAACTGCGTTGAATGGCTTGTTCAAGCACTTCCAATTGTCGGTACCGTTGATTCAGTTGAAAACGTTGAGCAATGAATATGCCCAAACCCAACACAACGATTACGATGATGACATTCATGAACTTACGCATTTAGAACCCCAATACCTGCATTGCTTGTAATAACGGTAATAATAATGCAATCAAAACCGACCCAACACTAATCGCCAAGATTCCAATCGCAATCGGCTCTAAACGATTCAAAGTGTTCTCCATTTGACTGGATGCTTGTCTTTGAACGCGTTGCGCCACACCAGCCATGGTTCGATCCAAACGACCTGTCGCATACGCGATCTTTAAGGTGTTTGTTTCTAAGGCATCATAGATCTCACTCTTAAGAATCAAATCAATCAAGCCATCACTTTCCACAAGTTCAACTTTCTTAAGCATCTTATAAAGTCTACGTTGTGCCAAGGTATTGAGAATCAAGCCGATTGCGGACTGACTCTGATAGCCCACTTCAAAACAGATTTCTGCCTCAAAGCTGAAAAACGCCAGATCCAACGCATAACTTGTCTTCGGCATCCAACCCAAGAGTGTATCCAATAAATCATTGCGTCGTTTGTCTTGAAGATAACGAATACTGATCCACAAAGCGAAAACCATACCGATCGCCAAAATCACAAAACTCGCTACTGCAAATATCTTCACCCCATTTAGCATAAAGCCCAACCAGAAAGGATAGCTTCCTCCCACCTGCATGAAAATGGATTGAAAGATCGGTAAAACAACCCAAACCATCACATTGACCAATAAGGTTAATACAGTAAATAGAATAAAAGGCAGATAAAGTAAATCCCACAACGCATCCCGTTGGGATTGTTTACGTTCGTAGAACATAGCCAACTTATCAAGAATCGTTTCTTCACGACCCAACTCTTCCGCTAATGCCAAGCTTTGAACCATCAACTCATCAAAAAGTTGTGTGTTGCTTAAAGCACGTGATAAACGATGGTGCTCTTTAAAGTCAACCAACACATCACTGTTCTTAAGTGCAGGAAAACTCTGCACCACGAGATTCAAACCCGTCTCAATGTTCGATCCCGAACCATAAAGCAAGGCACATTGTGTGCAGAAACTTGCTAATTCCACATTACGCAAACGATTTTGTGTCATATCATTCCCCTAATAGACATCTTCAATGTCATATCCTGTTGTCTTTGCGCCAATCGCATCAAAGGTCGGATCGATTCGTTCCCAATCTTCTTCAAAATAAATGTTTGGATTGATCCATCCAATATCCTCGACATACACTTCAACCCAAGCATGATACCCTTCCTCAACCATTCCCGTCACTACCCGTGTTGGAATGTGTTGAACCCGAAGCATTGCGGTCATCAGTGAAGCATAATCAAAACAAATGCCCTTCTCTTCCAAATACGTCTCATCAATGATAGGTAGTATAAAGCGTGTTTGTGCTTCTTTAGCTTTATCGTAATCATAATCAATGTTATCGGTGATGTAGGTATAAATCGCATGCACACGTTCCAAATCTGTTTCAGCAGAACTGGTGAGTTCAAACGACTTCATGATCGCCTTTGTCTCTTTATTATAGTCTACGATTTGATTGGGATAGAGATAGCTTGTAAAATCATCCACCAAAGCAACATCTATGCTTACTGAACCACTGACCGCATAGGTATTGCCATCTTTATTCTTCAAGAGTTTGATCTGATACGATCCATCACCACTTTGTAGTGGTACGATGACATAGTGATTCGCTTGTAAAGTATAAGTATAAACATCATCACCCTTGATCAC
The DNA here is from genome assembly GCA_003543215.1 of Erysipelotrichaceae bacterium. Lineage (GTDB taxonomy): Bacteria > Bacillota_I > Bacilli_A > Erysipelotrichales > Erysipelotrichaceae > UBA2212. Next base: position 166,048 of record DPJD01000002.1, read on the forward strand.
TTGAGCTTTCATTTCAACTTCCAAATCCGGTGCTTTCAAACTCAAGTATCCAAACTCCGCATTCGAGTAATCCAACACAAATCCTGCCGCTTGATAGACAAGATTCCCAGGTTGCGATGGCCATAGGATTTCTTCGTAAGTATACTGTTTACTTGGTGTTCCTAATGTTGGATAGGACTTGCCATCCACACTTGAACAGCCCACTAAAAAAACGAGAACAACGAGTCCCAAAATACTCGATTTATGTTTGAAATAGGATTGTAAAGTGTGTTTCATGAACTTTAACTTTATTATAGCACAGGCGAAAAAAAAGAAGCCCGAAGGCTTCTTAAACGACTGTTTATAGATGAATAATCGTTGTGTATGCATCATCGATGTCTGCAGGAATGGTGACACTGTGTACTTGTGTGCCCTTAAGCATAAACTTAACGGTCACATCGCCACAATGTTTTGCCAAACGTTTGAAGAATTCAACTTCAATCGTAGCCAAACCAACCATATCCTTATCATTCAATTCGACGATCATCGTCTTATCATCTGGTTTTGCCAAACGTCTACGAACAATCTTTTGATTGTTGGCTTTGTCACTCAAGGTATACTTCATGTTTGGTCTTAAGAAGGCCAATAACCACAAGAGTAGACCGGCTAGGAGTGCCAATAACCACCACAACCAATTGTTATCCGGAGCGGCCAATGGTGTTTCAGGTTCTTCCACAATCACTTCTTCTTCAAGTACATTGATTGTCAATGTGCCTGTGTTGGAATCATCTGTACCATCGTTTGCGATAAAGGTGAAGCTATCACTACCTTCGAAACCTTCATTTGGCGTATAAGTGTATGTGCCATCTGGATTAAAGACTAAGGTTCCATTGGCAGGTCCATCCACTAAAGCAAATGTCAAGTCATCCCCATCCGCATCACTACCAAGTATTGCGACATTGCCTTCTAGAACTTCACCAAACGGTGTTGAATCAACGCCATCAATGACTTCTGGAGGAGTGTTACCTGGAGCCGGGATTGGAAGAATTGTAATGGATACGGTTGCCGTCGAGGTCAACGAACCATCACTGACTGTAAATGTAAAGCTATCTGCTGTCGTCGCCGTACCGTTGTGATCATACACGTAGATACCAGCTGGGCTGATCGTCAAACTACCATTTGCAGGTAATGAGGCAATCGCGAAACTAATTGGAGCACCTTCAGGATCCGATCCTGTCAAGGTTCCTGTACTTACTGCGCCATTCGCAATGGTGAATGCCAATGCATTAGCGACTGGAGGAAGGTTGACTGGTGGAGGTGTAGGCGCTGCAAGCACTGTTACTGTAACCGTTGCTGTAGCACTGAGTTCACCATCTGTAACACTGAAAGTAAAGCTATCACTCAAGATAGCGGTTCCGTTGTGTGTATAGGTGTATGCACCTGTAGGACTAACGGTTGCGGTACCATTGGTTGGGGCTGCTAATAAACTATAAACTAACACTTCCCCTTCATCCACATCACTGGCAACAAGTTGACCTGTGCTGCTTCCAGCATTCGCGATCGTGAAGGCGAGTGGTGAAGCCACTGGGGCATCGTTCACTGGTGTCACTTCGATGAATACCGTTGCTGGTGCGGATACATTGTCATCTTCATCGATGATGGTGTATTCAAACTGAGCAGGTCCAACATAGTTGAGCGGAGGATTAAAAGTAACTGTACGGCCTGTCATATCTAAGGTCAAACTACCAACACTTGGGCTGAAGGCTGTATTGAAATCAAAACTTCTAAGCGGTGTAAGCATCAATGTCATTTGACCAAATGTTAGATCATCGACATCGTAATCATTGGCAAGTAAATCTTCAAAATCAAGAACCAATGGTGTATCTTCAGGTGTCTCAATCACATCGATTTCTTCATCTTCTGGATCATCGACTGCGACTGGTGCATCTTCAACAGAATTGACATTGATTGTCACAGTCGCAACATTCGAATCCAACAAACCATCATTTGCTTTATAGGTGAAGCTATCCAAACCACTGAAATCAGCGGTTGGAGTATACGTGAAGGATCCATCGGCGTTGAATATCACTGTACCAGAATTCGGAACATCAACCAAGTCTGCAGTTAATGTATTCCCATCCACGTCAGTATCATTACCGAGAACGCCTGGAGCAGCTACAACCAATGCGGTATCTTCATCCGTTGCATAGAGGTTACTCAATGCCACTGGAGCATCATTGACTGGTGTTACGTTGACTGTGATCGTGCCATATGCTCGGAAGAAGCCATCACTGACACCAAACACGAAGGTATCTGTTCCAGTAAAGTTTGCATTCGGAGTGTAGGTACGCGATGCACCTGAACCACTTAGAACACCATTCGAAGGCTGAACTGAAATTCCATAAATCAAACTAGCTGTTTCCACATCACTTGCGACAAAGTTGATCAAGATTGCTGTGTCTTCAGCTGTTGTGACTTCACCGTTTTGTGCAACTGGACGATCATTGACTGGTGTCACATTTATCGTAATTGTTGCATAATCACGGAAGAAGCCATCACTGATTCCGAAGATGAAGCTGTCGGAACCTGTATAATTAGCTGCTGGAGTATAAACTAAGTTAGGAGCAGTACCACTCAATGTTCCATGGCTTGGAGCTAATGCAACTCCGTACAATAGACTACTACCCTCTGTATCTGTACCAGTTAAAGTTATGTTGAGAGATGTATCTTCTGGAGTAGTCAAGCTTTGATCATTCGCTACAGGACGATCATTGATCGCATTGATCGTAATCGTTACCGTAACTGTATTCGAATCAACCGTTCCGTCATTAAGCTTATAAGTAAAGCTATCTGAACCATTAAAGTTGACACTTGGTAAGTAAGTGAATGACCCATCATTATTCAAATTCAATGATCCGTTTACAACATTTGTAACAACCGAGACAGTCAATGGATCATTATCCACATCAATGTCATTGCCTTTGATCCCAGGAGTTGGAACGGTAAGCAATGTATCCTCATTAGTACTATAGCTATCTAATACAGCCACTGGTGTATCATTGATAGGGTTCACAGTGATTGCTACAGTTGCCGGATCTGAAGTCAAGCTTCCATCACTTACCGTGAAGGTAAAGCTGTCTGAACCGTTGTAGTTCGAAGATGGAGTATAGGTAATACTTGAACCTGTTCCACTTAATGAACCATGGGTAGGTGCATTCACAACTGTGTAAACCAAATCAACAAGTGCTGTTTCCACATCGCTACCTGTAAGAACGATTGGTAGAGCTGTGTCTTCAGCTGTACTCAATGTTTGAGGGTTAGCAACTGGTTTATCATTGACAGCTGTTATATTGATGTTTACAATCGCAATATTTGAGTAAGCTGTTCCATCGAATGCTTGATATGTAAAGCTATCAGAACCATTTGCATTCGCATTTGGTGTATAAGTAAAGCTTCCGTCCGCTGCCAATGTAACCGTTCCTTTAGCAGGATCCGTTAGTTTGACAGCTGTAATGCTTGAATCTGAATCACTATCATTAGCTAGAACACCAGTTAGTACAGGAACCACAAGTTCTGTGTCTTCACTTGTAGAATACGTGTCATTAACCGCAACTGGAGCATCATTAATATCTAAGATTGTAATATTCACATCAGCAGGCGCACTGAATGTCAACCCTCCATCATCACTGACTTTAAACGTAAATTTATCTACATTTGGAGTCTCTGTTCCATCATGTGTATAGGTAAACGCACCTGTCGAAATAAGGTCTAGCGTGCCATGAGCAGGACCTGTAACGACTTCGTATGTCAACACATCCCCATCTCCATCAACCCCAGTTACTGAGCCAGTATGTTGTTGGCCTTCATTGACTGAGAAAGAAGAAGGTGTTGCCACAGGATTATCTTCGGAAGATCTGACGGTGATCGTAACAACAGCTGTGTCACTTAACGTGCCATCAGATGCACGGTATGTAAATGTATATGTTCCGAATTTATTTGGAGCAGGAACGTAAGTGAAGGATCCATTTGGATTCTGTGTCAAAGTACCTTCAGTAGGTTCGCTTCCGACTACCACACTAACGGTCATAGTTCCATCTACATCAACATCATTGAATAAGACGCCTGGTGCTGCAACAATCAATGTCACATCTTCATCAGTACTGTAAGAGTCATCATTTGCATCAGGTGCATCATTAACTGGATTAACAGTGAGTGTTACTGTTGCGACATTCGAGTCAGCTGATGCATCATTTGCCTTGTATGTAAAGCTATCTGAACCATGGTAATTCGCAGTTGGCGTATAGGTGAATGAACCATCTGCATTCAAGGCTAAACTACCATGCGCTGGTCCACTTACTAAAATTGAACTCAGAGCGTTACCTTCAGGATCTGTATCACCCTCTAAAACACCTGGAGCCGCAACATTCAATGCGGTATCTTCATTTGTTGAATAAGCATCATTGTCTGCAACAGGCGCATCATTTACCGCATTGACTGTGATTGTTACAGTTGCGATATTTGAATCTGCTGATCCATCATTTGCCTTATATGTAAAGCTATCGCTTCCATTAAAATTCGCATTTGGTGTGTAAGTGAACGAACCATCTGCATTGAGTGTCAAACTTCCATTACTTGGTCCACTAACCAAGATGGCAGTCAAATTATTCAACTCTATATCGGTATCATTCGTCAGAACACCTTTAACTGGAACATTCAAAGGTGTATCTTCGTTAGTCCCATAAGCATCATTAACAGCAGCTGGAGCATCATTCACAGGATTAACGGTCACCGAAACAATCGCCGTATCTGTTAATAAACCATCAGAAACTGTGTATTCAAAGCTCGCTGGACCATTATAATTAGGTGTTGGAACGAACTGAACGACGGATCCAACAATACTAACAGATCCATTAACCGCACTACCAACTGAAGTAATCGTCAACAAAGCTTTTGCTGTATCAACATCGGTATCATTCGCAAGCAAAGTCGCAAATGGAATGTCAATGGAGACATCTTCATCTGTAGAAGCTGTATCATTTACCCCTACAGGAGCTTCATTGATCTCAGCAACCAAGATATTAACTCTTACTGTTGCTGATGTTGCACCACTTGGGTCTTGAACATAGTAGGTAAAATAATCATTTTGTATAGGATCATTCCCATTATGAGAATATGTATATGTTCCATCACCATTGTCAGCAACCAAACCGAAATCTGGTAAATCCACAAAATGAACAGTTAGGACTGTGTCATCCACATCACTGATGATGAATGATTCAGTGACTGTAGCACCTTCATCAACATTAATGGTATCACCTGTCGCAACTGGAGCATCATTTACATTCGTTACTTCAATGTTAATTGTTCCAGGTGCTGAATAGTTGATTCCGTCAAACACACGATATGTAAAACTGGTCGTACCATAATAATTCAAATTTGGTGTATAAGTAATGTTTGATGACAAGGCATTATCTGATAGCGTTCCACCTGCAGGACTTGTCAAAATATGATAAGTCAATGTTTGTGAACTATCAGGGTCACTACCAAACAACACAATTGGCAACGCTGTTTCTTCAGCAGTCGTCAAGTTTTGATCACCACCCGATGGTAATTGGTTATATGTATTAACTAAAACGCTTGCACTTGATGTGTAAGTAGATCCACCAGGTGTTGAACCGTTAACAGTATTCGTTACGGTACGTGGATCTAATGAAGTTGAACTTATAACATTTGGATACGAGTATGACCCAGGAGCAGTAATGATTCGAGGACTTGATGGATCCATCGCATCGATTAAAGTCAAAGTTCCATCAACATTCGTTACATTTGGAGACTTTACATTTATAGCAGGAGTTTGGTTTGTTACACCTATTGTTGCTAAATCAGATTCTGCAAAAATCTCAATATTAATTTTGAAAGGGGATATCAATGCCAAAGTGGCTTCATTGACAGTAAACTGTGTTGTGTATGTCTCTTTGAAAGTTGAGTTTGAAACGTCAACAAAAGAATCAATTTCTGCCACAGAATACAAATCATTTCCACTTGGATGTTTGACTGATGCTCTTACACTAAAATCAGCTGGCGTCGTTCCAGTTAATGTATAGGTTACCTCATAGGTCAAGTTAAAAGTAATATCTGAAGTTTGCAAAACACTTACTGTGTAATTTACAGTGTCACTCCCAGCAATTGGAAGATTTAATACAGGCTTATCGACAGTTTTAGAAATCTGCCAGTAAGTATTTTTTGTTACCGTAGCACCAACGTCTGGTTTAGCTACATCTACAGCCAAACTAGTTGGTGTTAAAACTGTAACTTGCGCTTCACCACCATCATTATTTCCATTGTTCTCCGCATATACATTGAAAAATGGCGTTCGATCGACAAGCATTAACATGATGATCATAAAACGTGTCAATCTGTTTAATAAGTTTTTCATAAGGTTCCTCCTTTAGATAAAAAACCGGTCTAATGCGTATAGTGCAATTGACCGGTCATCATATCTGTGAAGATACCTTAGACGTCTAACTTTGTGCCCCAAACTTTCGTAATGGTTTACCTTTTAACTATTCATTTGTATTCAGTTGGTCGACTGTCTTTAATAAAAAACCGGACAATCGCAGAGAATTTGCAATTGACCGGTCATGGTATCGTTTGATACTTTAGACGTCTAACTTTGTGCCCCAAACTTTCGTATTGGTTTACCCATGGAATAGTGTTTTTTTATACCTTTATTATGATATAAATTGTTTCAAAAATCAAAGGATTTTAGGAATGATTACAATTTATATATTAGGTTAATCTAAGTCTATACGAGCACAACAAGGGTTGCAAGTAAAACGATACCAATTTTCCAAGTTTTTTCTCAATTAATACTTAATATGCTTCATTATGTCTTAATATAATGTAATTAATAATGTGAGTATGTAAATATGGTCTATCAAGCGTTATTTTCTCGCAGTATAATGGGCTTAAAAAGGTGGATATTTTATGAAAGACGTGAACTATACACTGCGCATTTCGCCATTCAAACAGAAGATCATCTTAAGACAACTTGCATTAGCAATCGGACTTCCCTTTGGCGCACTGATCATCCTTATGATTCTACTCAGGGCATGGTATGGATTGGCATTGGTGATGGTTCTTCTCAGCTTAAATGCAATCTTTGTATCGCTGGTTTATGGCCGTTATGGAATGCACTATTCTATTAATAAGGATGGGGTCCTGGCGGAGCCAGATCGTAAACAAGCCAAAACCAATCACACCCTCAATGCACTTACCCTCTTTGCAGGCATCTACGCAAAATCCCCAACCGTTGCGGGCGCAAGTGTTCTCGCAAATGCGAATCAACGCCAAATGTTTGAATGGTCATCTATCAAAATGATCATTCAAAAGAAAGATCACTTCGAGATTACGCATCGAAATAATTCAGTTCTAATCTTGAACTATCCAGATGATCTGGAAAATGACATCATTACTGCCCTCCGCTATTGGGGAAAGGACATTCATCATGCATAAGCGAATTTTCTTGAAAGCATTATTGGTATCGATTCTGTTTCTAAACGCTTGCTCAAGTGGAAGTGTAGAAGATGGATTCAGCTACGAAAAGAAAGTAGGAATCGATGATACCGCCACATTGGGTGAACTCGATAAAAGCCAATGGGAGCTCAATCTAAGCAAAGATTCCTTTGATATGGAAACTGAACTTAGCATGGACGTCCTTTCAGAAGAAGATGCTCAAGCAATTGCAGGTGACTTTCAATTGCTCAGCGCACCTGTTTCTTTGAATGTCAAAGAAAGCGACGGAATCCGCTTATCCACCCCTGCCACCATAAAAGTCAAAATACCCGAGACCTATACAGGTCCCTACTCTTCTCTCTTTATGGGTTATCTTACCGATGAAGGTTGGGAGTATTTCACACCAGACACCATCGATCTTGAAAATGGTATTGCCTATGCGACACTCTATCATTTCAGCACCTATGCATTTGGTGCTCCTTCTGAGCAAGACCAAATCGCAACATACGCACAGAAAGTTGCCGCAAGCAATTGGGTCAAATCCAATAATCATGCGGATTTGATTGAAGCCACTAAGAATCAATATGATGATATGTTTTTACAGATGGGTATCGAGAATACAAAACTTCGGAATCAATTTGTCGTGGATATGGTCTCTTATCTTGAAGATGCTTCACAGATTACGGGTGATGTGGCTCCGATTGATGCCTTGGTTCAGATGGCCAATGCCGCAAGTCAAGGTGAAGAAGGTAAGCAGGCATTTATGGAAAAGTTTGTGGAGTTCACTGGAAAAGCCATGGCACGCGCAATGGAATCGGATCCAGGAACTTTTGGTAAAGCCTTTACCTCCGTTCTAAGTCTTCAAAAAATAGCCAAAGCTGTGGAAAGTGGCGATGATGAAGAAGCCTTAAAAGGTTTGGGTAGCTTACTTAAAGCCGTTGTCCCTCAAACACAGATTGTTGAAACCATGGTTCTCTATACCGTAGACAAAGCTCGTCAAACCATTGAATACTGGACTGCAGAAGAACTTGAAAAAGCCTACCAAGCTTATATTGGCAATGGCAATGGTAAATACAGTTTCACGGATGATCGTGATTTCGATCTGATCTTCACAACCTTGGGTGGTGGACAGCGCATGAATGAAATCTATATCATCAATAAATGGTGTGAAGCACGCAAAATCGATCCAAATACCTTAGGTCAAGCCGCACGCGATCAGATTGTTGAAGATGCTTATACAGCACTTAAAGCACACTTCGACTTACGCAAAGTCAAGGATCCTGAAATCAAAGAATTGGAAATGGATGAGCAAGCTTTTATTGATGCGATGATTAAAGAAGGCTTGATGGATCCAACCCTTTATAAAGAATCTTGGGGTTCTGATAATAAATACAATCCTACTCAACGCTTGGACCAACTCTATCGTCTCAAAAATACCGTGCTTAATTTAATCGATCCAGAAGTCGCAAAGACACTAACACCAAGTCAAATCGCTAAGATCATGAACCAATGGCTCTTCCATACCAAAGACAATAATCGAAAAGGCTTTTATCAATATTTAAAAGATCTAGGCTATTTACGTAAAGTTGAAGCGAATGCCGAATATGCATGGGTCTATCTTGAGACCGTCATCTACGATGGCAAAGCACAGATTGACGCAACAAATGCCAATGGCGTATATAGCAATTCTGGAGAAGCAAAACCGGGTTCATATACCTATACTTGGAAATATTTGGGCGAAGCGGATGATTATTATGACCCTGATCTTTTAGCGGGTGAAGGTGCGACCATCACAGGCACTAACTCTGAACCTCCGAAAGTTATCCGAGGTGGTGAAGTTGTAAGTCTCAGCCTAAACATTTCAATCGGTGATCATTTACTCTCTTATTTCACTGCGAATGGGGCCATCAGTGCAGACATCGATGCGTTTGATGTGGCAGCAGGTGGAACCACCAATGCATACGATGACTTTGTGAATGCGATTAACAAGAGCACATTCACGGTCGACACTTACGAAACTGTTCAAAGATATTCAGATGGCGATACCGTCACAGCCACAATGCCGACAGGAAGCGAGCCAACCGAACCCAACACTTACCAAAAGATTGCGATCCGTGTTTCCTTCTCCTCAAGTGCCATCATGGGGGCGAATTACATCTATGAGTGGAAACCCGTTGAATAACATTAAGAATTATTAAAAAACGTTGTAGGCTTTGATCAAGCTTACAACGTTTTACTTATCGTTTATCGCGACGATTTGGGACAAAATCCCCTGTTTCAATCATCAATCTCAGCAAACGTTCTTTAAACTTCAGAACACTTTCTGCATAAGCTGGATCATTGATCACATTATTCAACTCCAAGGGATCCTTATCCAAATCATACAACTCATCCAATTCATACAAGCGATAGGTATACTTTTGATTCTCCATGCGAATCATGATGGCCTTGCCATGTTCAGGACCTTCACTATATTGCGTCGATAGACGTGGCCAATACGGTGATTGTTCATTGTGTCCCAACTCCATGGCTTGTTTCTCACCATGAATGCGCCCCCCTTCACAGATAACCGCATCCTTATGGAATGGATTTCCTGCAATCGCTTCACGAAGGGATTTCCCGAATTGCGTATAGGGGAGTTCAATCCCCGCCATATCCGCAATCGTGGCACTTAAATCCGCTAATTCTACCAAAGCATTTGAGATCCCTGGTTTGACATCAAATCGTTTTGCTGGTTTAACCAAGAACGGCACATTGGATACAGGATCGTGGAAGAGATTTTGAGCCTTTTCCGCAACACCATAATCCGTCGTGTAATCTCCATGATCACTGAATACAAAGACACTGGAATCATCGTAGAAACCATGTTCCTTGAGCTTATTCACAACCAAGCCATACTGATAGTCAAAGCGTGAAACCATCGCAAGATAGGTAGCTCTTAATTCATCAAACTTCGCTTCATCCCAAACCGACAAACCTTGTTTACGTGCAATCTCTTGCAGCATGCTGGGCATACCGTTGAGTGTACTGACATCTGGACGACGTGGTGGAAGTTTTGAGCGATCAATTGAACTGTACCAAGGTTCTTCACACACATACGGTGGATGCGGATACATCAAGGTGATGTATAAGAAGAAAGGTTTTCCATCATTGGCTTGAGCTTTTCGATCCAAGTAATTCAAAGCGTTCTGTACACAAGTCCAATCCATTTTAACGAAGCCATTATCTTCTGTTGCTTCACCCATATAGAAGGAATAGAGATCAGGACCAATTGTAGGCGCTTCACCATGTGAACCATGACCACCAAAGCTTGTCGTTTTAATTTTATCGACGAGATTCTCAAAACCAGTCCCATCATAATACTCATCACAATAGGCAATTTTTGTTTTATCTGCTGGAACCACATCATTGCGTCCGACCCAAATGACCTCATAGCCCGAAGCTTTCATCACCTTCAAGATGTTTGGATCGTCATCACCTTGCAAGAAATGCATGGTGCGATGGCCTGTCGTATGTGGATAGAGTCCACTTAGAAAACTATTGCGGGACGGTACACAAACCGGATTCTGACAATAGGCATTTCTAAACGAAACTCCTTCTTCACATACGGCATCTAAATTCGGTGTGATGGATGCAGGACTCCCCATATGATGGAGGGAATCCGCACGCATCTGATCCGCAACGAAATATACGATATTCGGTTGGCTCATAATTGTTCCTCTTTCTTATTAGTAGTTTACTGTTCTGCAGCTTCTTCTGCGAGTGCTTTCTTATCCAACATCAAGGCGAATGGATAATAGATGACAAATGTTAATGCGATGAGAAGCACTTGAACAAGCGCATGCACAGGTCCACCAGCAATCAACGCTGAGAATACGAGTGGTGTACCCAATGGAACGCCAACACCATTCAACGGCGTCAATATACCCACAACTTTAAGAATATGTGCAATTGAGAACGTTATGACCGGTGTAAGAAGGAATGGAATAATCAAAATCGGATTTAACACGACCGGCGTACCGAATGTGATCGGTTCATTGATTCCAACCAAACTGGATGGTAATGCTACTTTACCCAATGTCTTGTATCGTTGAGACTTCGCAAAGAATGCCAACCAGATCGCAAAACCAATTGTGGCTCCACCGCCACCAATCATACCGAAGACTGCCCAATCCGCTAGAGTGACGATATTCGGGAAAGCTTGACCCGCTTCCAACGCAGCAAGGTTTTCTAAACCAGCTGTAGTGTACATGGCTTGTAGCAATGGCATGATGACCATGCCACCATGGATACCAAAGAACCAAAGGAGTGATGTCAACATCAAGAATACGATGAATGTGAATGGACTTGCAGTCAAACCTCTTAATGGCGTTTGAATCAATTGATAGATAAAGGTATTCATATTGCCAAAAGCTGTCAATGAGAATCCATAGCGAACAAGAATGAAGACAAATCCAATAATAAATGCCGGAATCAAACCAGAGAATGAACTTGAGACCATTGGAGGAACTTGAGCTGGCATTTTGATGATCCAACCGCGATCAAGGACGAAACCATAGATTCTAGGAACAAGCAAACCAAGTAAGATTGCCGAGAATAATCCAGGTGCTCCTAAATACAACATTCCAATTGCATTGCCAACGACAACAACTTCTTTGCTTTCTGCCGCAATACCGCTTACGCCTAATGGAATCATGAGGAAGAAAACGACTAAAGTCATCAGACCCATGGTCGTGCTATGTTGTTTATGACCAAGCTTCTCAGCCATTGATTTCGCAATCGCAAAGACAGCGTAAACAGAAAACATATTGGTTGTGACAAGAGGAATGAAAGATAATAATGTCTTGATTCCTGTAGACGTAATAAAATTTTGATAAAAATCGACTTGAAAGCTTCCCAATAAGGATGCGATCGCACCCAAGATCGTAACTGGAAGCAAACTCATCAACCCACCCGTGATTGCTTGTAACGATGCATTTGTAGATATTTTATCTACGACGGGCATCATGATGCTTTCAAACTTCTCTGCAAATTTTCCCATTTAATTCTCCTTTTAAGATTTGGTTGATGAATGTGTTGTTGGTACCGTTTACATTCTATTACACTTATACAATGGACCAAAGTCCAATGTCAATACTTTATTGAACTTTAATTCATTTTATTTATTATTCTGGAATAAATTTCAATAAATATGCTAATATTGAACCATGAACGACTCAACTCTTGAACTTATTCAACTTAATTTATATCAATTCACTAAGAATGAACGCATTTTGGCAGAGTATATCTTGGAGGACCCCATGCGCGTCATTCAGTCTACAGCAGAAAAAGTCGCTGAGGACACAAGCACTTCAAAAGCCGCCTTCATCCGTTTTTGTCAAAAACTTGGCTATAACGGTTATTCAGAGTTTCGATTTGCACTTTCCCGCTCCATGGTCGCAACAGTAACCTATTCAGGTGAAGATCCAATCCAGCAGATTACAAATGCATATACCAGTTTCATTCAACAGATTCCAAGCATGATCTCCATGGATCAGGTCCAATCATTGGCTAAATCCATTATCAATGCCAGACGACTCAAATTCTTCGGGATCAATCGAACTGCTTTGAGTGCACTTCAACTTAGAAAACGATTAAGTCGTATCGGATACGATGCAGAAGTCATCGATGATCAAGTCGTTATGGGTGATGTTTCAGAGTATCTTGGTGAAGGAGATGTTTGCGTTGTGTTTTCAATCAAAGCCATGACACAAACCTATGGTTCACTTATTCCAGAGATGGCTTCACGCAATGTGAAAGTCATTCTATTGACAATGACACCCAATAATAAGTTTGTCGATCTAGTCAACCAGATGATTGTCCTTCCTTTTATCTCAAAATCCTCCACAAAGACATTCTATGACGATCAGGCCATTTTCTTTGTCTTTATTGAAATCTTATTGAATGAGATCGCACGGTTGAGTCAAGAATGAATTACAGCTACCTCATCAAACCCGCTTCATCAGCTTGTAACATGAAGTGCAAATACTGTTTTTATCATGACGTCGCAAGCAATCGCGAAGTTCGCTCTTACGGAAACATGCGATCTGAAACCATGCATAACATCATATCCAAAACTTTGGATGTGGAAGAGAGTGCACAGATCAGTTATGCCTTTCAAGGTGGAGAACCTACTTTGGTCGGTTTGGAATACTTCAAATCATTCATTCATGAAGTTGAACAAACTAAGAAAGACAATCAAACGATTATCTATAGTTTACAGACCAATGGGACCCTTTTAGATGATGAATGGGTTCAGTTCTTTAAGGACAATGATTTCTTAATCGGTTTATCTTTGGATGGCTATAAAGAAAATCATGACTACTTCAGAATCACCAATCAAAACACAGATACGTATAAACGTGTTCTAAACGCTTTAAGTCTATTAAGAAAATACGATGTGACCTTCAATGTCTTGACGGTCCTAACCGATCCTTTAGCCAAACATCCACAAAAGCTCTACAACTTCTATAAGGAACTTGGACTAACCCATATCCAATTGATTCCTTGTCTTCCGGAACTTAGTTCCATCTCACATTTCTTTGCACTAACTCCGAAACGTTTCGCGTCCTTCTACAAGACCTTCTACGATCTTTGGTTGAACGACTTCAAACAAGGCAACTACTTAAGCGTTGGACTCTTTGACAACATCATACCGATGTATCGAGGCATCCCTCCACAAATGTGCGGCATGGTTGGCAACTGCGCCTTCCAATTCGTCATTGAAAGCGACGGTAGCGTCTATCCTTGTGACTTCTATGTCTTGGATGAGTACAAATGCGGAAACATCAACTCAGAGGACATACGTCAAATCGCTAAGAACAAAATGGTTCGCACCTTTATCGAAGAACCGAAACGAATGAGCAAAGCCTGTGATACTTGTCCCTTCTTCGAAATGTGCCGCGGTAACTGTAAACGTCTGAACATCACTTATTTCGATGATAAATACTGCGGATACCAAGAATTCCTATTCCACAGTGAAGCGTCCATGCGCGAAATCGCAGCCCAAATCAAACTCACATAAAAACCCTGCTAACACACAAAGCAGGGTTTTCTAATGATAATTATATTAAAGGGGAAGGTTTAGTAGATACCCATCGCAGCTAATGCGATTGCAGGAATCGAAGCAACGATTGGAAGAATCAAGGAAACAACCATGATATCGAAATACGAATCCTTATGCGTCATACCTGTGTTATTCAACAAGGTCAAGACAGCACCATTGTGCGGTAATGTATCCATACCACCGGAAGCAAGAGATGCGATACGGTGGAAAGCTTGAGGGTCGATACCCGTTGTCTTCGCCAATTCCATATACTTAGCACCTAAAGCAGCCAATGCGATACCCATACCACCGGAAGCGGATCCTGTAGCACCTGCCAACAAGTTAACTGCAACAGCCAATGAAATCAATGGGTTACCAGGAATTGCCAACAACATATTTGTCAAATCAGCGAAACCAGGAACCGCACGTACAACCGTACCGAAACCAACAGCAGCGGAAGTGTTCATGATGGCACCTAAAGCACCTTGTGAACCAACAGCCAAACTCTTCATTAGTTTTTCACGCTTGTTAACGTTAAGAACGAAGATCAAAGCGATACCAGCTAATAATGCATAAACGATGAACTCAGATGCGGAACGACCAGCAGCTTTTTGTTCTTCAGTAAATTTAACAACGTAAGGCAATACATTCAAGATCGTAACGACTGTAACTAATGGCAACAAAGCAACCAAGATGTTAGGCAATTTTTCGCCATCATCTTTTTTACCCATATGAGCCAAATCAGGTTCAGTGTAGAATTCACCTTGTGATTCCAACTTGTTACGTTTCCAGTTCAAGTAATAGACACCACCGAAGAATAGAATAAACGTAGCGGTAAGGCCCATGATTGGAGCAGCCATAGCGGTTGTGCCAAAGTAAGTCATAGGGATTAAGTTTTGGATTTGAGGTGAACCTGGAACAGCGGTCATTGTGAAGGTGAAAGCACCCAAAGCAATCGCACCAGGAATCAATTTACGAGAGATGTTCGCTTCTTTGAACATCGCCAAAGCCAATGGATAGATAGCGAATACAACAACGAACAAGGATACACCACCGATTGTCAAGACTGCACATGACAATACGATTGCGGCGATCGCCAACTTCGAACCCAATTTGTGAGTCAAGAAGATCGCGATGGACTTCGCAGCGCCTGTGGTTTCCATCATGTTTCCGAAGATTGCGGAAAGCAAGAATGCTGGGAACCAAGATTTAACGAAACCAACCAAACCCGTCATATACGGACCCATATAGGTCGAGATGATGTCCAAACCACCGGTCAAAGCGACGACTGCCGCTGCCAATGGAGCTACCCAAATGATTGAATAACCTTTGAACGCCAAGTACATCAAGAGGCCTAAGCCTAGAAAGATACCAAATAGACTTAACATTTTTTCTCCTTTTAAGTTCTGCTAATTAAGCAGCGGTCCAACCACCGTCAATGGTCATGGTGGATCCGGTAATCATGGAAGCTTCATCAGCACACAAGAATTTAACGACATTTGCAACTTCACTTGGTTGTAACAATTTCTTAACTGCAGCTTTTTGCAACATGATCTTGGAAACAACTTCTTCTTCCGAAATACCATGTGTCGCAGCTTGAGCAGCGATTTGTTTGTCAACAAGCGGTGTTTGAACGTAAGATGGGCAAATCGAGTTGACTGTGATGCCGTGAGGACCGCCTTCTAAAGCAGTCGTCTTCGTCAAACCACTTAAACCGTGTTTTGCAGAAACATAAGCGGACTTGAACTCTGAAGCAACCAAACCATGGATGGAATTCAAGTTAATGACACGACCCCATTTGTTTGCTTTCATGAAAGGCCAAGAATAACGTGTTAGTAAGAAAGGAGCCGTCAACATCAAGTTGATCATGAAATCCCATTTGTCTTCAGGGAAATCTTCGACTGGTGAAACCGTTTGGATACCAGCAACGTTGACCAAGACATCAACACTCTTATGCCATTCAACTGCTTTATCCACAACATTCTTGCAATCTGCACGTTTGCTAAGATCCGCAACGACATACTTCGCATTCAAGCGTTCGCAATGTGCTTTCAATGCATCTTCATTGATATCAACCATTACGACTTTTGCGTCTTCTGCCGCAAACATCTCAGCGATTGCTAGACCAATACCGCTCGCAGCACCAGTCACTACACATACTTTATCTTTTAACATTTTATCCTCCTTGTTTTCTTGTTAAAAGTCTTCAAGCAGACCGGAGTCTACTCAACTTCCATCGGTTTTAAATCTTCAGAAACGATCAATTCAGGTTCCGTTAGGTCTTGAACTTGTTCGATACTGAATTCAGGATTGATTTCAACCAAAATCAAACCTTTATCCGTTACTTCAATGACAGCCATTTCCGTCACGATCAGATTGACTTCATTGGCAGCCGTCAACGGCAAACTGCATTCCTTCAAAATCTTCATACTGCCTTTAGCGGTATGTTCCATTGCGACGATGACTTTCTTCGCGCCGGAAATCAAATCCATCGCACCACCCATACCAGGAACCATCTTACCTGGAATCATGTAGTTAGCGATATTCCCTTTTTCATCGACTTGCAAAGCTCCAAGAACCGTCAAGTCAACGTGACCACCACGAATGATTCCGAAGGACGTCGCGCTATCAAAGAAGATACCACCTTTTTTAATGGTTACCGGTTTACCACCGGCATTGGTGATGTAAGGATCAAATTGTTCTTCAGTCGGGGTTGGACCTAAGCCTACGAAACCATTTTCCGATTGAAACATAACAGCTTTGTCGTGTGGGACATAGTTCGCAACCAAGGTTGGAAGACCAATTCCGAGGTTGACGACATCGCCATCGTGCAACTCTTGAGCAACACGTTTGGCAATAAACTCCTGAATATTTTCTTTATCCATCTTAAGCCCCTCTTTTCACGATGTAATCTACGAAGACGCCTGGGGTTTCCGCAACGTCTGGGTTCAATGCTTCTTCACTGTATTCCAAGACTTCAACGATTGTCGTCGTCGCAGCACCGGCCATAACGGAGTTAAAGTTTTGTGCTGCCCCGTGATAAACCAAGTTACCGTATTTATCTGCTTTTTGTGCGAAGATCAAAGCGAAATCCGCATGCAAAGGTTTTTCCAATAAGTATTTGACACCATCGATTTCAATGACATCCTTGCCTTCTTGAACAATCGTTCCGACACCGGTACGAGTCAAGAAACCACCTAGGCCATAACATGCACAACGAATCTGTTCCGCCAAAGTACCTTGAGGGGTCAAGACGACTTCGGTTTCACCCGCCATCATCTGACGTCCCATTTCCTTATTGGTTCCGATATGGGATGCGATGACTTTACTGAATTGTTTACTCACAACCAATTTACCAACGCCACTGTCCACAAAGCCGGAGTCGTTGCAGATTAGGGTCAAGTTCTTAGTGCCCTTCTCCACCAATTTGTCAATTAGGGTAAGGGGAGCACCGACACTAAGAAAGCCCCCGATCATCAACACATCACCGTCTTTAATTTTATCAATCGCTTCTTCGATACTGATTAATTTGTTCATAAATTTTCCTAACGTTTTACAATCATGGATGTGCCTTGGCCACCACCGATACATAAGGTTGCCAAACCACACTTCGCATCTCTTTTAATCATTTCGTGGATCAAGGTGACCAAGATACGTGCACCACTGGCTCCAATCGGATGACCCAAGGCAATCGCACCCCCATTGACATTCACAATGGAAGGATCCAAGCCAAGTTCAGTAATGACACTCAAGGCTTGAGCCGCAAAGGCTTCATTCGCTTCGATCAAATCCAAATCCTTAACTTCCAAGCCAGCCTTAGCCAATGCCTTACGTGTTGCAGGAATTGGACCTGTACCCATGATTTCTGGAGCGACACCCGCTGATGCGAAGGAGACGATCGTAACCAATGGTTTCAATCCCAATGCGACTGCTTTTTCTTCACTCATCACAACAAACGCCGCAGCCCCATCATTGAGACCTGAAGAATTCGCTGCTGTAACCACACCATCTTTCTTGAAAGCTGGACGTAATTTACCAATGGATTCCATGGTGGTACCTGGTTTAGGATATTCATCCGTATCCACAGCCACAGGATCACCCTTACGTTGTGGAATCAAAACAGGAACGATTTCTTCTTTGAACTTACCATCCGCAATGGCTTTAACAGCACGGTTTTGGCTTTCAACTGCTAACGCATCGAGTTGTTCACGCGAGAAACCATATTTTTCAACGATGTTTTCAGCTGTGATACCCATGTGGTAATTATTGAAGACATCCGTCAAACCATCATAGACCATGGTATCAACCATCTGAGTATTACCCATTCGTTGACCCCAACGTGCACTTGGAACAACATAAGCCGATTGACTCATATTCTCCGTACCACCGGCGATGATCACTTCCGCATCACCGTTTTGAATCGCTTGAACAGCCAATTGAACAGCCTTCAAACCAGACCCACAAACTTTATTCAAAGTGAACGAAGGCACCTCTACTGGTAAGCCTGCATGAATCGAAACCTGGCGAGCCACATTTTGACCCAAACCTGCTTGCAAGACATTTCCAAAGATAAGCTCATCCACATCATTTGCCGAAATATTAGCTCTACTTATGGCTTCTTTAACAACTGTCGTCCCTAATTGAACAGCAGTAACATCCTTGAACACCCCACCAAAGGACCCAATTGCTGTACGCACGGCAGATACGATGACTACATTTCGCATTTTTCTCTCCTTTTTCGAAAATTATAAAATTATAAAGCGCTTACATGATTATTTAACACTAAGTACGTTAATTAGTGAAATATGTATATTTTATAACTTGTATAACCTAAGCTTATAGT